>CALISK010000223.1 GCA_938041625.1 uncultured Tenacibaculum sp.
GATTCTTGGTGTTTGTATTTTTTTAGTAGCAGGTACACTATGCAACCAAAATTCTTGTGTAAGTCCTTTCATTACTAATAAATCACCTTGTGTTAAATTAAAAGCAACTTTTTCTTTTGTTTCTTTATGCTTAAAAACAAACTTTCTTGTTGCTCCCAAACTTAATGAAGCTACAGCTCCTTTTTCACTATCTCTATGCCAACCTAAGCCATCTTTACCTGTATGATATAAGTTAAGTAGACATGAGTTATAAGTTTCATTAGTTTCTTTTTCTATTAGTTCCTTCAATTTTAATAACTCTTCTGTCCAGGGTTTCGCTAGCTTTTTTGTGTTAAAATGATTAATATTAATCTCGTCATTACCAAACCATGCTATTTGTCTATTGGTAACTATATTTTTACCTACAACATTATAAACATCATTTTTCCAAGCTATAGAGCTAAAAAAAATTTCGTAATAATAAAGAGCTTTTTTATAAGGTATAATACTTCCATAAAAATTGACTATTCCGTCTTTAGGCAAGTAATTTTCCTCTTTATTAATTAAATGACTAAATAAATCCATTTTTTTTTATAGAAATTAAAAATCTTGTGACCATTAATACGAAAATCAATTATTTTTTCTAAGATAGCAAAAAGTATAATTTAGCCCCTTTTTAATTAATTTTATTTATTATCAATTTGAATATTAAAAAAATTACGTTTGTCTTTTAAATTATTCATTTAATACAATTTCACTAATTTGAATAACTGGTTCAATATTAGTAAAATTAACTGCATCTTTACCTATTACTTCTGCATTTGGACCAAATGAATTTTGAAAAATTTCCATAGATTCAAAGAAGAGACATCCAATAACTTCATATCTTGGTAATGAATTTGGAACTCCTCCTCCTAAACCTTTTGATACTGAAACACTTAATAATGCATTTCTTAATGTTTTTTTCACCATAGGAACATGATTATTACAGTAATAATCCATATTAAAGGTACTACCTTCTGATTGGGTGTATAATACGTTTACTTTAATTTTTGCTTTTTTCATTTAAATATTTATTTTACTTCTTCTACTAAATGTAAATATTGCTCCATATCTCCTACCAAAACTTCTTTTATTAAACTACCAGTTTCTTCAGAGTAAGGTTGACTCATATGTGTTTTCCAAACCGCATCTTCATTTCTCCAACGTTCATAAACCACATATTTTGTATGGGTATCATTTATAGTATAAAAGTCGAAAAGTATGTTTCCTTGTTCTTTACGTGTATGCGTAACATGTTTTTCAAACTGAGCAATTAACTTATTTTGATATCCTGCTTTTGCATCGAAAATAAAAAAGATAATTACTTCATCGTCTTCTGGGTTTGCTTGTTTAGAATCATGATCTGGCAAAGGCTTATTTTCACCTAAAAACCATGTAGTCGGTTGTTCTTGTAATGCATCAACCATTTTTCCTGCAATACCTCTTTCTTCAACTAATTTTGAGTGAATATTTAAAGCTTCTTGATTAATGGTTCTTCCATATACAAAAAACGAAGTAGGATCATTTTTTTCAACAAACAAACGCATTTCAAGATTCCCTTCTTCTTGTTTTACTAACTCCTGATTTTCTAACATTGCTTTTTTAAAGACTTCTTTATAATCAGGTTTAACACTAAATTTTGATAATACTGTAATCATTTTTTATTTTTTAGATTTCTTTTTAACGTATACTACTTGTAGGCCTGTTCCTTTATCTAGAGTTAATCTCATTTTTGTATTTGTTACATCTATAGCAATACAATTGTACCCTAAATCTAAATCGCCTAAGTTACTGGTACGACAAAAATAAGTGTCTTTCCATTCCCATGTACCTGATAATTGCTGACCCGCAAATTCTCCTTTTATTTTTCCATCACTAGTTGCTACAGACATACCACCTGCTTCACCATAATAATTATCAGCACCATATTTTAAATAATCATTTTTTGTTTTTAAACGCGTCCATTTTTCAGGTACTAAATTGTATGCTATTAATTTATTTCCGAATAAAAAAGGTGCATAAAGTGTATTTTCGCTAACATCAATATCTGCAATTCCTTTTTCTAACGCCCCAACTAAAGAACGGCCACTTTTATTTATAGAATACAATTCACCATTTGGATTACTTGATACTAAAAACCCATTATTAAATTTTTCTATACCATCTAAACCACCAACTTTATCACCATCTTTTACAACTGTAATACTTTTATCTGCTAAACTAATCTTATATACCGATCCGTAATCTTTAGGTGAAAAATCAGGTTTTAAGCCACCTGCAAAATCAGCAACAATTAAATTATTACCATCAATATAAAGTCCGTTTGGATGAATTATTTCTTTAGCCTCTAACCATTTTATTAATTTACCATCTTCAATAGTATATATTTTTCCTCCTAAAACATCAGAAACAAATACTTTTCCTTCTTTAGTTATGGCAACATCGTTTAAAGTTTTTGCTTCTTTAGATACAATACTTTTTACTAATTTACCTTTTTCAACATCTATAACATCTACTCTAGAGCTACTTCCTGTGTATAATAAATCACCATGCAAAGCAAGTCCTGTAGGTGAATCTAATCCTTCTACCCATTTTAAGTTATCCACTTTACCATCTTTAGTTAGTCTACTAATAAACCCAGGATTAGAACCATTTACATTAGATACATAAATATAATCACTATTAGGTGTCGCTAATACAGATTCTGGCATAGAAAAACCATCAATTTCCCATAATTGTTTTAAGGTATAAGTATCAGCATCTTTCATGGCTACCTCCGTAACTATTTCTGCCCCTTTAACCATTGTCTTAATTTCTTTTTTAACTTCTTGTTCTTTATTTTTAGTTTTACAACCTATTATGCTTAATAAAAGAGAAATACTAACTGCTATATATTTTTTCATTTTATTTATTTTTTGATGTAGTTATAAATTCTAAAAGAATCCCATTCTTTGATGGATCTGCTGGGTTTACAATACTATACTCTGTAAATTTAGCTCCATTATATTTTGCTAAATCTCCTGAGGCATGCGCAACTATAGCTCCTTTTTTACTAGTAGTTCTAAATAATATATCCATATCCTTCTTTTCCTTCTTCGCCAATTCATCTTGATATAATTTTTGAAGTTTTGGATCTGCATTTGAAGGATTTTCAATTTGTTCTACTGTAATGAACCCTTTATACCCCTTTTTATTCATTTTTAAAAGCCACATCGTATTAGCATCTGACTTTTTACTAAAATCGTAAATGATTTCTGTTTCATTTGTAACTCCTGCTACTTCACCATCAATATACGCCAAAGCAGAAAGTGTTAATACACCATCCAAATTTTTATGATTCATTTTATTTACATTTTTATCAGAATTTGGAAATGTGTTTTTGGTTGCTGGAATAAAAAAACCATCAATATTGTGAGACATTGATAATAATTCTTTACCTAATCCTGTATAAATTCTTAACGTATCAGAAACAAAATTCTCTTGTTTTTTAGGTTTTATTTCCTCTTTTTTTACTTCCGTTTTATCCTTCTTACTATTACATCCAATAATTGTTATTAATACTGTTGTAATAAGAATCACTATTATTTTTTTCATCTTTAAATTATTTTATTTCTTTTATAAAATGCATATACTCTTCTATGTTTCCTTCTATTGCTTCTTGTAATAACTTTCCTGTTTCTAAAGCATACGGTTGTTTAAAATGAATATCAAAAAGGGCAGATTTATTTTTCCAATTTTCATACACTACAAATTCATCATCTACTCCTTCAATAGTATACAAATCGAATAATAAATTTCCGTCTTCTTTACGAGCATTTGAAATATGGTTTTCAAACTGTTTTAGTAGTTTCTCTTTGTATTCTTTTTTAAATTTAAAAATGAAAAAAAGTGTTTCTTTAAACTCATTTTTATGTTGTGTATCGTATTTTGGGTATGGGCTTGTTTCTCTTAATTTTAATATTTTGGGGGCACCTGCTAACGAAACTACTGCTAACTTTTGTAACTCTTTGGTATAACTTTGCGCACCATGCCAATCATATACCTCTTTATTTTTCCATCGAGAATATACATACAATGTATTTTCATTATTAGCATCAATAAATAGCTTCATATCTAAATTTCCGTCTTCTTTTAATGATAGATGTAAACTTTTAATAGCAGCTTGTTTAAATTCATTTGCCTTTTCGGACTTTAAATTAAATATAACTAATTGGTTCATTTGTTCACTTTTTGAAGAACATCCTATAAATAGATAGCAAATACTTATTAAAATTAGTTTTTTCAAAACTTTGTTTTTATAATGTTACAACTACCTTACCTATCGTTCTACCACTTTCTAATTGTTGGTGAGCCTTAGCCATATCTTCAAAATTGAATGTTTTAGATACGTATGGTTTTAAAGTTCCGTTTTCTAACATTTCTTTTAACGTATTCATATCTTTTGCACTCGATTGTACTAATAATGCTGATACTTTTGCTTTTTTTGCATCTGCAATTTTTTGAGCTTCTTCAATTACTGGTTTTGGAGTAGGTAGTGATAATACTTCTCCTCCTTCTTTTAATACTTTTATAGAATTGAATAAAATTTCTCCTCCCATTCCATCTAAAACAAAATCAATATCTGTTAATACTTCTTCAAAAGCTTGAGTACGGTAATCTATATGTTCATCTGCTCCTAAAGAAATTACAAAATCTTTATTTTTAGCTGAAGATGTTGTGATTACATGAGCTCCTTTGGTTTTGGCTATTTGAATTGCAAAATGTCCTACACCTCCAGAACCTGCATGAATTAATACACGATCATTTTCTTTAATTCTTGTTTCTAATACTTGTAATGCAGTAAGTGCTGCTAACGTTGTAGCTGCTGCTGCTTCATAAGAAGTATTTTCTGGTACTTTTGCTAAATGTGTTTCTGGCGATGCTAAAAACTCAGCATAAGCATTTCCTTGTCCTGGAAAATTAATCATACCAAATACTTTATCTCCTTTTTTAAATTGTGATGTTTCTTTTCCTGTTTCTATAACTTCACCTGCAATATCCCAACCTAATATTACTGGACGTTTATCTCCATACATCATATTTAATCCCTCTTCTGCTAATCTTATTTTATAATCTACAGGGTTAATACTAATTGCTTTTACAGCAACTAATACTTCATTCTCTCTAATTGTTGGTTTTGTTACTTCTTTTATTTTTAAATTTTCACTACTTCCTGCTTGTTCTAATATAATTGCTCTCATATTTTAATAGTTAGTTTATTTATAAATGAGTTACAAAGTTATATAGAGAATAACATTTACGCAATAACGGATGAAAAGGTTAGTATATGAAAATAAAATTCAAAAAACTGTTTTACAGATAATTAACAACAATTAAAAAGCTAAAAAAAATAAAGTTACTTTACAAAGTAAAGTTTATTAAATTTGTATCTTAATTACTTATAAAATGGATACAAAAGAAAACAAACCTTTGTTTAAATTAGATGGTGAATTAGATAGAGAAGTTTTATTTTCTAAAAAGCCTATTATAAAACTAAATGACAAGCTTTTTTCTTGTCCTACTAGTGCTGCTATGGAATTAATAGGTGGAAAATGGAAAAGTGTGATCTTATTTCATTTAATTGATTCTAAGAAACGCTATAATGAATTACGTAAAGAAATACCTACATTAAATGAACGTACACTCAGTATACAATTAAAACAATTAGAAGCTGATGGGTTAGTTAATAGAAAGGCTTATTACAAAAAACCTCCATTAAAAGTTGAGTATTCGCTTACTACATTTGGACAAGGTTTAATTCCTATCCTAAAAATGATTACTGAATGGGGTATTATAGCAGCAAAAGAAAAAGGGACGTTTTTAGAAGAATAAAAAATTCATTTTATTAAATAGCTCGAAATGTGATATATCATTTCGAACTATTTGATAGTATAAACTTATTTTAATTTAATAGTTGATAAGGTACAAGGTTTATCTGGAATTGTATTAACCATACTAGGCACTCCAAAAGCTGCATCAAAATTCATTACTATAACATCTTTACCTCTAACAATTACTTCTGAAGGAGCATCTAACTCTCCATTAATACCAGTAGTATTTCCATTTTTAACAATTAACTCTAGTTTTCCTTTCATATCAATACTATAAACAGCATTAGCAAATACATCTGTAATATATAATTTGTTTGTACGTGCATCCCATTTCATACCATCAGTAGCAATCATACCATCTACGAAAAGAATGGTTTCAATTTTATTGTTATTAGCGTCCATTGTTGTTTTATGAACTGAGCCTTCTTCCATAATACCTGTATACATATTCCCTACTCCATCAAAAGCCAAACCATTTGCTCCAAATTTTAATGATGCATTAGATATAAATGTTTCAAATAAATGTGAATCATGATTCTTTTCATCTACATATTTCTTTATATAAAGTGGTTTATCTGCATTTAATTCAGAAATATTTACTTTATACACACCACTGATTTGTTTTCCGTCTGCTGTTTCACCTAAAACAGTATCAGCTATAAATAACTCATCTCCTTTCCATGCTAACCCATTTATAAATGCAGTTCCAACAAGTACAGTTTCTGTACCTATGGCTTTTCCTTTTTTTACTATAATTCGTAAAATTCTAGATGTACCTCCTGCCCATAATTGCATATCACCTACATAAGCATGTCCATCAGGACCAAACATAAGACCAAAAGGAACAACTTTACCTGAAGTTTTCTCCATGTCTTCTGGTTTGAATGTATACCAAGTTGAAAATTGATTGTCTTTATCTATTTTTCCAATTGTAGGTGTAGCAGGTTCTGTCATTTCACCGGCTTTAATAAAGACTTCATTATGAAAATTAGGAGATGTGAAATACACATTACCTTCTTTATCAATATCTCCACTTGCTGGTGAGTTGAATGTTTCTGGTAAATTCAAAAAAAGCTTTGCTTCTAATTTAATAGACTTTTCTTTTACTAGTACATCATTCGGTTTTTGTTTTTCCTCTGATTTCGCATTACCTGCACAAGCATTACTCGTTATTAGAGCTATACATCCAATAATATAAATTATCACTATTTTCATTCTTGAAAAATTTTGTTTTATACTTTATTAAAACTACCTAGCAAAACCTCCAAAAGGTTTCAATAATTTTGGAGCAAGTGCTGCATGTCGACTTGTTAATTCTTCAGGTAAATTTCCTAAATGTACCATACGTGTTCCTGGTGCTGCATCTAACCAACGTTCTGCAAAACTATCCCAGTTTGTAATATGAATATGTGCAGATTCAACATTAGCAAAACGCTCATACACTAAAACATCTCCATCATCAGACACGTAGTATTGATAGTTTAAGGTTCCTCCTTCTTTTCTTGTTTCTGCCACTATTTCATCTACAATAGTTTTAAACTCTTCTCTTTTACCTTCTTTTATTTTTGCTTCTACAATCCAACCAAGATTCTCAAAAGGCAAACTATTTTCTTGTGTACTCATTACTTATTTTTTAATTGTTAATTGTATGGCTAACACAACACTTTTATATATTTTGCATTAGCCATTTATATATTTTAAGCTAAATCATCTTTTGCTTCAATAAGATAATGATGACTATTTGAACCAGCTGTACGTGCTTTTAAATGAGGAACGTATTCTGAATCTTTCATGAAGTTTAATGCATTTTCTTTTGAAGGCCATTCTATAATAAGTCTTAATGCTGCAGGACTATCATCTCCTTCTATTTGTTTGTGAGTAGCTGTTCTAGCTAAATATTTCCCTCCATATTTAGCTACTATTACTCCTGTTTCAGCTACATAAGCTGGAATCCATGTGTCTGTAGTTGGTGTAACGTCTAATACTGAATAATACATAATATCTTGTTTTTAGTTATTTACTAATTCTACAACAAAGGTATTATGAAGGTAAAGCTTAGTTTAAGTAAAAAAAGAAGTGAAAAAGGTAAAAAATGAAGCTTATTTTCTATCGTTATTTGAATGTCAACTTTATTCCTTCAATAATCATTCCTGTACCAATAATTGCAAGAATTAATCCCATCAATTTGCCTATTACTGCAATTAAATTTGTTCCTATTTTTTTTACAATTAAATCACTTAATGAAAAAGCCAAATAGGTTAAGAAAATCATTAAAGCAAAAACTGAAATAACAATTCCAACATGTAGTATACTAGCATTGGTTACATTATTCATTGCTGTTACAATTGTACCCGGGCCTGCAAGAATTGGAATAGCTAAAGGTGAGGTTGTAATATTGCTTTTTTCTTCACAACTATTGGTATGTATTTTAGATTTCTTAGACATTAACATCTCAAAACCAACATAAAATATAAGAATACCTCCTGTTATTTTAAAAGCTGGGATAGTAATTCAAAAATGTATTTCCCAGCTATAATGAAAGCTACTACAATAATAAAGGCTGTAATTAATGCCGTTTTAGCTATCTTTTTTTTATTTTCTTTTGTATTTCCTTCTGTGAGTCCTAAAAAGATTGGAGTGTTGGCTATCGATTCATAACAGCAAAAAAACTCATAAAAACTGATAAAAACTGATAAAGTGTAAGTAATTATATTTTCCATTTTGATTTTTTAATTATTCTATAAATAATATTCATTGCACAACATTGAAAATCCATCTACAGCTTCTAAACGAAGATGAATTATTGCTTGATATTCTGAAGAATTATACCATTCTTTGGCCTCTTCTTTACTTTTAAAGTTTAAAATTACTGTACGTGTATAAGGAGGTTTTCCCTCTATAATTTCTGAATTTTGATCTACAACCAGAATCTCTGGATTATACTTCTCTAATGATACTATAGCTTTTGGCAAATAATCATTATTTAATTTATCGGGATCGATTACTTTATGTGTAAAAATAAAATATGCGGACATTTTTGTTTTGTGTTTGTATTGTTTAACTATTTAAAAAAGTCTTTTTGTCTTTTAAAAAACCAAAGAATTCGCGCTGTTTAATTAATTCTGATTTATTTATAGTGACTATTTTTATACTTGGATTTATTGTATTGCCACAAAGCATTTTTCCTAATCCATTAAAGACAAAACTTGCTCCTTTATAAGTAAAGTTATTTCCATCTGTTCCTGACCTATTTACTCCTGCAACATAAGCCATGTTTTCAATAGCTCTTGCTTTTAACAAGGTATTCCATGCATCTTCTCTGGCTTCAGGCCAATTAGCCACATAAATATATAAATCGTTATTTTCAACATTACGACTCCAAACAGGAAATCGTAAATCATAGCATATTAATGGGCAAATTTTCCATCCTTTATATTCAAAGGTTAGTTTTATTTTACCTGCTGTATAAAATTTATCTTCACTGTCATAACTAAATAAATGATGTTTATCATATGTTTTAATCATTCCGTTAGGTTCAACCCAAAAAAAACGATTATAATATTTCTCATTCTCATAAATAGGCAAACTACCACAAACGACAAAGTTCATGGCTGATGCTAGTTTTTTCATAAAAAAAACACTTTGTCCATCATTACTTTGCGCTATTTTTTTGATATTTGTAGAAAATCCGGTAGCAAACATTTCAGGTAATATTAATATATCTGCTTCTATATTTTTCATTAATTTTTCTATCTTAATAAAATTAGCTTTAGGGTTTTCCCATACACTATTTAATGAACAAAGAGCTATTTTTAAATTATCATTCATGAACACTAGTAATACATTTTTGAGATACGGTTTAACAAATAATAGTTATTAAATACTTAAAGGTATATTCGCGCTATTTTTAAATTCTGTAGCACAAAAAATCATTATAGTAGTACCTACATTTTCTAAGTTATGTAATGCAAATTCTCCCTTTTTTACATCATAATAATGTGTTTCTCCAGCTTCATAACTACTTTCGTATGTAGTACCATCATAGGTTCGTTGTAAAAACCTACCAGGTGTTATTGCTGTCCAAAAATAATCTAAAACATGACGATGAACAGGTAGCTTACCTCCTGGTTCTAAAAATATATGCCAAACACGAATACGATCATTTTCAATTACCAAATCTGTACCTATACGTCCATTATATTGATTCTTTTTAAATTCTTCTTTTATTGCATCTGACCAATCTTTAAATCCTTTAGTAGATAATTCGCCAGAGCGAAATTCATCTGCAAATTCTTTGATATCTTCCATAATGTAAAATTTAGTTGATAAGGTTTATTTATCTTGTAAAAGCTTTTAATTTAAATATACTTTAAAAGCATGCTTAAAAACCTTTACTTAGATAACTACTAAATTAGAAGTACCTTATAATTTATCTCTTGTAAAAAACAATGTAATTCAGGTAAAAAATGAAGTTATGTTAGTTCTCTTTTAATTGTTCTTTATAAGCACCTATAGTCATTCCCTTATAAGATTGAAAAGTTTTATTTAAATGACTTGCATCAGTAAAATCAAGTTCTATAGCTATTTCAGAGAATTGCATATCTGTATACTTTATTCTAGTCTCTACTAACTTCAGCTTGTAGTTAAGTATGTATTTTTTAATACTTATGTCCATACTTTTTTTAAAATATTGACCAAAGTAGTTTTCTGAGATATTAAATTCTTCTGCTAAATTTTTAGTAGTTAACATTTCTGAATCATAAATATTTATTTGAATATGATTGATAATATCTTGAATTTTAGAGGAAGTCTTTTTTATTACTGAACTAGTAGCTTTAATTCTCATATTTCTTGCTATAAGATGTAGAATTACTGAAAGAGAATTTTCTATAATAAAGATATCATATGACTTCTTTTTTTTACTTTCTTTAGTAACTAAATTAATTAAGGAAGTTAAGTTCTCTTTTTCAGATTTATCTTCAAAATCTAATGTTCTTAATTGATGATTTTCATTATAAAGTATCCCTTCTAATTGTCTAAACCAATTATTTACAGGCAGCTTTGAATTTAGATCTCTCGAACTATTAAAAAAGCTCTTTAAAAACTTTATTGTTGTTACAGTAGTTGCTGTATCAACAGTAATTACATAAACATCATCTGGAATAAAAACAAATATAGTATTGTCTTTATAAGCTATAGTATTCCCATTAATTTTTAAACTTCCACTACCTTTTTCAAAATACAATATTTCAAAAAAACGAATACTTGTGTATTTACAAAAATCAAAATACGTTTCATTTTTGTAATCTTTAATAACAATATTATTTATTATAGTTCTTGCCAATATCTACAATTTAACATCTGGTAAATTTACCATTAAAATTAATATTAAAATAACTGCTATTTATTTCTTTTAACTTCATAAAAATCAAATAAATTTTTAAAATTAGAAAACATTTACTAATTTTGGTTAAACTTTAGAAAACAAATTTCAATTGAAAGAAAAAATAAAATCAGTTGCATTACAATTATTCAATCAAAATGGAATCTCAGTGGTATCTATGCTACAAATCTCTAATGAATTAGGCATTAGTGCTGGAAATTTAAGTTATCATTATAAAAATAAAGGAATATTATTAGAAGCTATTTTTGAAAACTTAAAAGAAGAATCTACAAAATTTCTTTACCCACCAAATGAATACATTACGCTTCATCATTTTGAAAACTCAATGCGTAAATTTGATAACATACAATCTAAATATGAATTCTTTTTTAATGAACTAGTTCATATTACACGTGTATACCCTAAAATTGCTAAAAAATATGAACAGGTTAATCTTATTAGGTTTAAAGAAGCGAGAAAATTAATTGATTATTATATAGAAACGAATCGATTACAACCTGAAAATGATCAAATAGACTATAATAAAATTATTCATTCTATATGGATGATTAGTACTTTTTGGCAATCTCAAAAACAAATTATTACTGATCCTAGTTTTACCTTAAATAAAGATGATTTTATCGATTTTCATTGGAATTTACTAATGCCTTTCCTAACAAAAACTGGATTTACAGAATATCAACAAATTAAAAAATACATAAATATTAATTCATAATTATGAGAAAAATAGACCTATTATTAAATGAATATGGAGAGAGTCATCAAACAAAACTAAATAAGATTATACACTATTTTTGTGTGCCAACTATAGTATTAAGTGTTATTGGTTTATTAGCTGCTATTCCTACTCCAAATTTTATAACTAATTTATTTCCCAGTGGTTTATATAGTTATGCTCATTTTGGTACTATTATTTTACTCTTAACTTTAGTATATTATTTAAGATTGTCTTTCATCTTGTTTTTAGTAATGTTAGCATATTCTTTTGCTATTTTATTTATTATTAAAACTATTATAAGCGCTAATTTTATGCCACTATGGGCTTTTATGACAATATTATTTGTAATCTCATGGATTGTACAGTTTTACGGTCATAACCATGAAGGAAAAAAACCTTCTTTTATTAAAGATGTTCAATTTTTATTGGTGGGCCCAGCATGGACTATAAGTCATTTGTTTGAAGCTTTAAAAATTAAATTCTAGCATTAAAAACATCATTTATGGATAATATTTCCTCTTATTTATTAGCTACTGCATTAATGATTATAATGCTAGGAATGGGATTAAGTTTAGTTAAACAAGATTTTAAAAATATCATTTTATTCCCGAAAGCCATTTTACTTGGATTAGCTAATCAAATTGTGATGTTACCCATAATTGGTTTCTTAATTGTTAATATATTTGATTTAGAACCTGAAATTGCTATTGGTTTTATGATTTTAGCTGCTTGCCCAGGTGGAGCCACTTCTAATTTAATCAGTTTTATGGCAAAAGCTGATTTGGCTTTATCTGTATCTTTAACAGCAATTAGTAGCTTAATAACAGTTATTACAATACCTTTAATTGCTAATTTTTCTATTTTACGTTTTACTGGAGAAAATAAAGTTGTTAACTTAAGTATTATAGAAACAATTGCTCAAATTTTTGTTATTGTTGTTATTCCTGTTCTTACAGGAATGATTATAAAGCATTATAAACCAAAATTTGCTTCAAAAATGGATAAAACAGTTCGAATAGCTTCAACTGTTATTTTTGCTTTAGTAATTATTGGCCTTATTATCAAAGAGAGAAACAATATTATACCCTACAGCTTAAAAGCCGGATTACCTGCTATTTTATTAAATCTATTGACTATCCTTTTAGGATATTTTTCTGCAAAGCTTTTTTCTTTAAAGAATAAACAAGCATTAACAATTGCAATAGAGTCTGGTATTCAAAATGGAGCACTGGCCATTACAATAGCTGTACTTATTCTTAACAATTCAAAAATAGCAATTCCTTCTGCGGTATATTCTTTAGTAATGTTTACTTCAGGAATCATTATTATTTTATTCTCTAAAAAATCACAAACAAACAACTAGTTCTAACATCAGAAAAATAGGATTCCTAAATTATCACATTATTTAAGTTCATTTGAAAATAGAAGGAATAATACCTTCTATTTTTTTTTAGATTTTAAATATGTTACTTCTTTTTCAAGTTTCTCTGCTTTTTCTTTAAACTTCAGCATTGATTTTTTTAACTGTACTATTTTGATAAAAGCTTCTTCATCTTGAATTACTTTATAGGTAACTTCTCCATTTTTCTCTTTTATTTTTGATCTACTACCACAGTTAGGACAAATTGACACTTGACTCATATATAAACTTTAAATATTTTAAATTTATTTGTTAATGGTTATTAAAAAAACTTTTCCATTATATTTAGATTGTAATTTATATTTAGAATTTTCAGCTACTTTTCTTAGAAAACTCTTACTCTCTTTCATATCAGCATTATCGACATAAATAAAAGTGTTTTCATTAAAATTGGAAGCTAACATTTGAAATAAAGGCCAATACAAATCTTTCCAACCATCTAAGACCAATAAATCTATAGGTTCATTATAATTTTTTAACGTATCTAATGCATTTCCAATTCTCACTTCAATAAGATCGTTTATACCAGCTGTTTTAAAATTTTCAATTGCTTTTTTAGCTTTCGATTCAATTAATTCTGTTGTAAT
>CALISK010000224.1 GCA_938041625.1 uncultured Tenacibaculum sp.
CACAAGTGCATTTTTTTCTGGATTTATACCTGTTGAATCAATAGCTATAGTTCTTGATAATTTAATAGTATGATTTTTAAATTCATTTGTTAAAGTTGCCTCAACTACTAAATTTCCTTCAAAAACAATATTTTCAATTTCAAAAGATTCAACACAGCTTATTAGTATTAATATTATAAAAAAAGACCATAAATTATTTTTTTTCATTTTCATAATTTAGAATTTAAAGTTATAAGTTATTGTAGGGATAGGGATAGAGAAAATTGAGCTTTTAAAAGCTTTTACATTTCCATTTACAGTTTCAAAATATACTGAATAAGGATTATTTCTTCCTAAAACATTATAGATAGAAATATTCCAGAAACTATGTGCAAATTTCTTTATTTTATGATTCCCTTCAATGTTAATGCCGATATCTAGCCTATAATAATCAGGTATTCTAAATTGATTTCTATTACTGTAAGTTAAAAATTCAGTACCTTGAAATGTATATCTTCCTGTTGGATAGGTTATTGGTCTACCAGTTTGATAAGTGAAATTAGTGGAAAAACTATATCTCTTTGTAAATTTATAATTTAAAACAGCGCTAAAATCGTGTGGTTTATCATAGTTTGTAGGAAAAAAAACTCCATTATTTACTGTTTCTTCAGTAAATTTACTATTAAGTTGAATAAGAGATCTAGAATAGCTATAGCCTAGCCAACCGTTTAATTTTCCTTTGTTTTTTTTAACTAAAAACTCTACACCATAAGATTTCCCTTTCCCTTGTAATATTTCAGTCTCTATATTCTCATTTAATAATAAGTTTGCTCCAACTTTATAATCTAGTAAGTTTTCATACCTCTTATAGTAACTTTCTAAGCTTATTTCATATTTGTTTCCCTCTATGTTCTTAAAAAGGCCTAATGAAATTTGAGTTCCTTCCTGTGGCTTTATATTTGAATCAGAAAGTCTCCAAGTATCAATAGGAGTTGCAGTAGTATTGTTGTTGAGTCGATGTATGTATTGAAAAGATTTATTATAGCTAGCTTTTAATGAAAAGCTTTTATCAAAAGAATATCTTCCAGATAGTCTATAACTTAAGCCATGATATGTTTTTAATATATCATTATTTTCATATTCAACTGTATCAACTAAAGAAGTTTCATTTTTTGGAACATCGTTTTCATAAACTCTTTGTTCAGAAGGGCCTAAAGCGAGGTATTGATTAAATCGCAATCCAACATTAAAATTAAGTTTTTTATTTACTTTTATTTCATCAGAAACAAACAAACTATTTTCAAGTGCTTTTTCTTTTGGAATTGTAAGAGGAACAACTGTAGATACATCCCCATTAGGAATTATTGAACCAGGGTTGATATTGTATAGTTTTGATTCTAAACCATAATTGAAACTATGAGTAGCTGAATGATCATATTTCATATTAAGCTTTAAATCAGTTTCATTAATTCGATATTTTAAATTAAACCCTTTATTAGTAGTTTCACTTTCATAGTCTATATCAAAAGTATAACCACTGTTTGAAAGAATTAAATTACCTCTGTTTTTTTCATTGAATTTATGTTGCCAATTTAATGAAACTAAAGAGTTTCCATATTTATTTATGGTATCTGAGGCAATTTGATATTGGTCTTGACTATAATAACCAGTAACTTTTAAATTGTTTTTTTCGTTAAAAGAGTGTTTGTATTTAGCAATAACATCAAAAAAAGAGACGCTGCTGTTTTCAATATCTTGATTATCAACAAGTCCTAAAATCCAATCAGAATATGTACTTCTTACTCCTAAAATAAGACCAGATTTTTCTTTTACAATAGGAATATCTACATTAATATTACCCGTAACAGGCCCTATTGACGCTTCTCCTGTAAACTTTGTTGTATTTGGTTCATTAGTTTTTATATCAAAAACAGAAGAAAGTCTTCCTCCATATTCTGCGGGTATATTTCCTGTGTATATTTTTAAATCATTGGTAGTGAAAGGATTTATAGCAGAAAATAAACCTAAGAAGTGAGAAGGATTATATATAACACCATTATCTAGTAAAAATAAGTTTTGATCAACTTTTCCTCCTCTAACATTTACTCCTTCAGATCCTTCTCCTGTTGACTTTATACTAGGTAAGGTTATTGCGACCTTTAAAATATCTCTTTCCCCTAAAACTAGAGGTATTCTTTTTATTTCTTGAGCTTTAATTTGTGTAACACCAGCTATTGTTTGTTTTACATTTCTATTCCTATTAGCATCAATAACAACTTCATCTAGTTGTTCAGATTTTTCATTTATAGAAAGATTTAATTTACCGTTATTATATATTATTAAATTCTCTGTTTGATTATCAAAGCCAACGAAAGATGTTTCTATTGTATTTTTACCATACGGAAGTTTAATTTTGTAATACCCTTTATTGTTTGTAGTTGTATAAATATTCTTTTTTCGCTCAAAAATGGTAACACCTTCAATAGGTTTACCTGTTTTATAGTTTATAATAGTACCTGATAAAGTATATTCCTCTTGTTTTAATATTTTTTCTTTACCAATTTTCTTTATTTTATTTTTAGAGTTTATCTTAGGATCAATTAAAACAGGAATGCCATTATTAGCTAAATTATCTTCTTCTGTATCATCTTCATAAACACTCTTCTTTATTAGGTTATTATTTGTTAAAACAATATTTTTTTTATTTAAAATAAAAAAATTTATAGTACTACCTTTAAAAACAGTATTTAAAACTTGTTCAATTTTAAGATTGTCAAATGAAGTAGTAATTGTTTTTTGATCAAGCCAATCATCTAGAAAAAAGAAATGATAGTCTGTTTTTTTTTCTATTAATTTTATAATTTCTTTTTTGTTTAAATTCTTAATTTCTAAAGAAATTAATTCTTGAGAAGAAAGAGATAAAAAGAAGAACATTAATAAAATTAGTAATATTTTTTTCATAACTGATTTTATTATTTAAAATTAAGACTGAAGTTGATTAATAAGTTTTACAATGAAATTTTTGTAATCATTTTTTAATAAAAATTTATTTGATTTAAAAAATTTATTGATAGCTTTTTTTTGTTTTGGAAATATTTTTATGAAGTCTCTTTTAGATTCTATGGAATAATAATTCTTTTTATATAAAATAAAATGTTGAGTTATTTGTTTAAAAGTGTGATAGATAAATTTTTCATCTTTGTTTTCTTTTACATTTTTTTTATATTTTTTAAAGATAGAAAAATTTTTAGCCTCAATTACTTCTTCTAAAAAACCAAGTTTTTTAGTATATACAAATTTTAAATTATCTAATAGAAAATATATAACATTCTTTTTTTCAGGGACAACAGAAATAAGTTGTTCGTTATTAGATATTTTAAGAATTAAAAGATCTTCAACTAAATCATATTTTAATCCAATATTATAAAAAAGTTCCCCTCTATAATGAATATTTCCTTTCTTAAATTGACCGTTTAAAAAAAAATTATGATTGTCTTTGAATCTTTTTCGATACTTTTCTTTAAAAACGAAACCATAACTAAGTTTAGTGTTTCTTTGCCCAATAATATTATCAAAAGAAGAGTAGAATAGGTTGTCAATGTTTTTATCTTGACTATATATAATAGAAGTAGTCAACAATAAAAAAATGGTTGATAGCATTTTTCTCATTGATAGCAAGTTTAGATTTAAAAGTTTTAAGTTGGTTGCTCAAATATATAATTATAAATCTAATAAAACTGTTAAAAAAAAAGATATCATGTCTTTTAAGTTTTAAATTAATAGTAATTAGTAGTTAATTTTAGTGAAAATAATATTCAATTAATAGTTTTAAATTAAACAAATAGTGCCTATTTATTTTATAAAAATGAATTTAAATAATTAACTTATTTGAATACCTATTTGGAATAATAAAAAAGCCTCATCCTAAATTTTGGACGAGGCTTTTTTATTATTATGCTAAAAAGAAATTACTTCTTTTCAGGTATGTTTTGTAATATTTCTAGTAGAAAATCCCAAAATTTTTGTGTAGAGGAAATTTGAGCACGTTCATCTGGTGAATGCGCACCACGAATATTAGGCCCAAAAGAAATCATATCCATTTCAGGATAGTTTTGACCTAAAATACCACACTCTAAACCTGCATGACACGCTGCAACATGTGGTTCAGAATTATTCATTTTTATGTATAATTTTTTTAAAACTTTTAAAATATTAGAATCTTTATTTGGTAACCAACCTGGGTATGTACCAGAAAATTCAACTTCAAAACCAGCTAACTCAAATACAGCACGTAATGAATTTGCTAAATCCCACTTATTCGTTTCTGAAGAAGAACGAGTTAAACATCCAATTTTGATACTTCCGTCTTTAACTATAATTCGAGCAACATTATTAGACGTTTCTACTAAATCTTCTATATCCGGACTCATACGATATACCCCATTTAAAGAACCGTAAATAGCTTTGATAAGACCTATTTGAACACCTAAATCCATCACGTTATTTGGTGATTCAATTTCGTTTAATTCAATAGTTAAATTAGGTTCTAAAGAAGAAAATTCAGCTTTTATCTCATTAATTAATTGGCTTAATTCAAATAAGAAAGGTTCTTTAGAAACACTATCAATAGTAATAGTAGCAAAACTTTCTCTAGGAATAGCATTACGTAAACTACCTCCATTAATTTCTGCAATACGTAAGCCAAAATTAGTAAATCCATCAAATAATAAACGGTTCATAATTTTGTTAGCATTACCTAAACCTTTATGAATATCCATTCCTGAATGCCCTCCGTTTAATCCAGTCACAGAAATCTCAAAAGCAGTTGTATTTTTAGGCACTTCTTCAGGAGTATAGATTCTCGTAGCAGTAATATCTACACCACCAGCGCAACCAATACCAATTTCATCATCTTCTTCTGTATCTAAATTCAATAAGATTTCTCCTGTTAATAAGCCTCCTTCTAATCCCATTGCACCTGTCATACCTGTTTCTTCATCTATGGTAAATAAAGCTTCAATAGTAGGATGAGGAATATTTGTTGAAGACAAAATAGCCATAATAGAAGCAACACCGAGTCCGTTATCTGCTCCTAAGGTAGTACCATCAGCTTTTACCCAATCTTCATCGATATACATTTTTATTCCTTCAGTATCGAAATCAAAATTGGTATCTGAATTTTTTTGATGCACCATATCTAAATGACTTTGCATTACAATGGTTTTTTTATTTTCCATTCCTGCAGTAGCAGGCTTGGTAATAATAACATTTCCAACTTTATCAACTATAGTTTTTAAATTTAATTTCTTACCAAAATCAACTATAAATTGAATTACACGCTCTTCTTTTTTTGAAGGACGAGGAACTGCGTTTAAATCTGCAAAATGATTCCAAACAGCTTTAGGTTCTATATTTCTTATTTCTGAGCTCATTAAAATTGTAATTTGATTTGATATTTCAAAGGTACGTTTTTTAAGATTTT
>CALISK010000225.1 GCA_938041625.1 uncultured Tenacibaculum sp.
CCATCTCCGATTGTGACTCCTGCCATTATCGTGGCATTATAGCCTATCCAAACATCATTTCCTACATTTATATTTCCTTTATTCGGATACGTTTTTCCTTTCATAGCACTTTCCCATCCGTGACCAAAAATAGCAAACGGATAGGTAGACAAAGCGTCTGTTAAATGATTGGCACCATTCATAATAAATTTCACATCGGAAGCAATCATACAAAATTTACCAATAATGAGTTTATCACCTGTAAAATCAAAATGATATTTTACATTCTTTTCAAAGTTTTCTACATTTTCAAAATCATCATAATAGGTATAATCTCCAACAATTATATTCGGATTTTTAACTACGTTTTTCAGAAAACAAAGTCGTTCATAATTTTCTAACGGGAATCTTATATCTTTATCGGGGCCAAACATATATTAATCAACTGCTTTTAAGCTTAAATCCATATTGTATACCGAATGTGTTAAAGCACCAGACGAAATAAAATCTACACCACAATCTGCATAACTACGAATGGTTTTTTCATTAATTCCTCCAGAAGATTCAGTTAAACATATATCTCCTATTAATGCTACTGCTTTACGGGTATCTTCATAGTTAAAATTGTCTATTAAAATTCGATACACACCTTCATTAGATAAAATTTCTTTTATTTCTTCTAAATCTCTTGCTTCTACTATAATTTTAATATCTAGATTTTTCTCTGCTAAATACTTTTTTGTTTTAGTAATTGCCTGTGTAATTCCACCAGCAAAATCGATATGATTATCTTTTATCATTACCATATCATATAAAGCAAATCGATGGTTTTCTCCTCCTCCAATTTTTACTGCCCATTTCTCTAGCGCTCTAATTCCTGGAGTTGTTTTACGTGTATCTAATACTTTTGTTTTGGTACCTTCTAACAAATCCATAAACGAACGTGTTTTAGTTGCAATAGCACTCATACGTTGCATCGCATTTAACACTAAACGTTCTGCTTGTAAAATAGACTGAGATTTACCTGATACATATAATACAATGTCACCATATTTTACTCGCTCTCCATCATTAATTAAAGTTTCTATTTTTAAATCTGCATCTACATATCCAAATACCATTTTAGCAAATTCAACTCCTGCAATTATACCTTCATCTTTTACTAATAACTTAGCTTTTCCCTCTGCTTCAGCTGGAATACAAGAAAGTGAAGTATGGTCTCCATCTCCTATATCTTCTCTAATGGCATTTGCAATTATAAGTTCTAACTCTTTATTAAATTGTTCTTTTGATATCATTCTTTTTTATTCTTAGTCTTATTATTGAATTACCTCCATATAATAATTAAATTATTTTTTTCTTTTCTTTACTAATAGTTTTCTAATAATCTTTACCCAAACATTCCATGCAGTAACTTTTTTATCATTAGAGAAATAATTTTCAATCTTATCTAATCCATCTTCAATTAAAGCATTATGTAAAGAATGTATAGCAAAAAACCAAACTAAAGTTCCTTTTCCTTTAGTTTCCATTTCTATTGTATGTTTAATTTCTGTCTTTTTATTGGGTAATTCCTTTAATTCAAATTTATGAATCCCATTAAATCCTTTTGGTTTTGAAAATTGAAATTGAATTATTTCATTCGGATTGTATTTTTCTACTGAATATCTTATAGGTCCGTGCCCTCCTTTTGCACCTATTTTAATACCATTTCTAAACCTCATAGCTGGCCATTTTTCAATTGGCCAAATTTTATCATTTTCCTTAGATAAAGTAGCCAATAGTTCTGCTATATTTTGTTTAGGTTCGTTTAAAACTCTTTTATGGGTATTTAAAACTTTCAATTATTTAAAATTTCTGTTTAATTTTCACAAATAGTATCTTGTAAAAATAAGATTTTAAATTCATTTGTTTTTGAAAGCTGATATAATCGTAAATAAATTTATTTTATGTTCTAATAATCTATTTTAACAAAAAAGAGCACTTTTATTATTAAAAGATTTATTATTAATTTTAATGTAAAACGACATTGAATTTAAAAATCGTATCCGAAGTAAAAAATAGTTAAACCAATAATTGTTTTAGCCTTAGAAGTTTTATTATTCATAGCATAGTAATGTGCTCTATTCATTAAAAACTGCACTGTATAATTATTTTTGTGTTCTTTTCTTAACTTATATATATAATAAGGAATTCTTAAATCTTCTTTAGAAAAAGACGTTCCTGTATATTTTTGTAATACTCTTAAATGTTTATATCCAAACTCTCTTGTTGGTTCTATTTGAGTACCTTCTCCAAAATCATTCCAAGTAGCTATTTGAATAAAATCTACAGGATGGTTAAGAGATTCATTAAATGATTCTTTAAATGTTTTTAATCCTCTTCCTTTAACAGTCCAATCTTCTTCTAATGCTGATTTCCATCCTCCCTCTACATAAAAATCATTAAATCTTGGGTATGCTACACCTCCAACCGTTCTTTCATTAAAATTTACAACTTCATTATAATAACCAGATAATGTTTCTAAATGGTTTTGATCTATCCAAGCATATTCTCCTGTAGTTTGTTCTTCATTTATTCTTTCATTAGAATTCCATAGTGTTAATATTTCTGATTTAGTCTCTAACGAATTAAAAATTAATTTCCAATCTTCAGAACTTGTTATATAGTTAGGTCCAAAAATCATTAATAGAGGATTCTCTTTTATTTGGATATAATTATTATTTGTAAAATAGTTTTGCTCTATATATTGAATATCTTCTTTTGCTTGTTGAATTTGAATTTCATTAATCCGTCTCTCCTGTACTTCAACTACCCTATCTTCATACATCACTGCGAATTCTAAATCTGTTTTTTCTAACTCCTCAATAAAATTCTCCATTCCTTTTTTTATGTAATCAAAATCTAACACATCTCTTTTTCCATACCAATCAAAAATAACTCCATCTACTCCACATAACTTCATTAATAATAAGTGATATTGTTGTAAATCTTTATCTTTTGTAGAGTACGGACCTATTAAAGGGTAATAATGAGACGCTATTTCTCTTTTCCCTTTTCTATTTATCTTATCAGGATTTTTATTTATCATTGTCCAATGTTGTCCCCATTCACCATCTATTTCTGGTGACTGAAACCAAGGCATATAATGCACATAAAATCGTTTTCCTGAAGTATTTATTTTTATTCTATTTTTTTTAAAAAGAATTTCATTTTTAGACACATTACTTCTCTCTTCCTCTATTATTCCTGCTATATTATGATCTTCTAATTCTTCTACCCATTTTTCATGTAGTTTTTCCGATACATCTTCTTTTTTAAACTCTTCATTTTCTAATAATTTTTCCGAACTACATCCTACAAAAATTATCAGCACTATAATTAATTCTATTTTTCTAAATACTTTCATCATTTAATTTTAAAATTTTAATAATCAACATTTTAACACACATAAATGTATTTAAAAAAATCTTTTAAAATACAGGAAAAAAATCCTTTTTTAATTTATTTTAGCCCGTTTAAATCATTTTAAAGATGAAAATTAAGTTACTAGCGATCGGTAAAACAGATAATAAAGATTTAATGAAGCTAA
This sequence comes from uncultured Tenacibaculum sp., assembly GCA_938041625.1. Lineage (GTDB taxonomy): Bacteria > Bacteroidota > Bacteroidia > Flavobacteriales > Flavobacteriaceae > Polaribacter. The sequence continues at coordinate 3,572 of CALISK010000225.1, forward strand.
TTGAAATGTATCAAAATAGATTGAAACATTACATTAAGTTTGAGTTAGAGATAATTCCTGATATCAAAAATGTTAAGAACCTTTCTGAAATGCAACAAAAAGAAAAAGAAGGAGAATTAATCTTATCTAAAATTCAAAATACTGATCAACTACTTTTATTAGATGATAAAGGAAAGCAATATACATCAATAGATTTTTCTAGTTTTCTTCAAAAAAAAATGAATTCAGGTATTAAACAATTAGTTTTAGTAATTGGAGGTCCTTACGGGTTTTCTGAAACTGTTTACAAAAAAGCAAATGGAAAAATCTCATTATCTAAAATGACATTTTCCCATCAAATGATTCGTTTATTTATTGTTGAACAAATTTACAGAGGTTTTACTATTTTAAAAAACGAACCATATCATCATGAATAA
>CALISK010000226.1 GCA_938041625.1 uncultured Tenacibaculum sp.
TTATAGCATACAAACCAACATCTTTAAATTGCTCATTTTCAAAATCAATAACAATAGGTGTATTCGATTTTAATGAATTTATATTTTGTAACTCTATTTTTAATATTTTCATGTAAACGGAACCTTATTGATTTTTAACAGTTTGTAAAATTTCGTTAAATGCATCTAAAACATCAGGATTTTTTTCTAAATCGAAATTCATTTCTTCACACTTCAGTTGAAACACCTCTGTAGGTACCAGTTCTTTTATCGATTTTGTGTTTTCTAACAATTCTTCAATACCTTTTGTTTGACGTCTGTTTCTTAAAGAGATTTTTAATATTTCAAAGGGATAGTTTTCAGCTGCTTTTTTTAAATCATCGGTATTTATACTATTATCTTCTTTTAATACAATTTCTACCCAAGGTGTTAATTCATATGTATTAGAAGTAATAGAGGGGAAGGCTTCTATACATTCAGCAATCGTTCCTTTTAACTTATGAAAAGTTCTAAAATTAGGAATTATATGGTCTTCTATTTTAGTAATCTCATTATTTTCGATTGTTAAAATAAGGATCTTTTTATCATAACTAATTTCACTAAAACTAAGAATATTTGGAGATCCTGAATACCTGATTTTATCATTTCCGCCAATAATTTGTGGTCTGTGTAAATGACCCAAAGCAACATAATCAAAATAAGAAGGAAAATCTTCCGCACCAATATGTCCTAATGTACCCACATAAATATTTTGTTCGCTATCAGAAACAGAACCGCCTGTTGCAAATAAATGTCCCATTGCAATTACCGGTGCATTGGTGGTATTTATTAATTCACATTGTTCAGCAACTGCTTTGTAATGATTAATTAATGCTGTTTTGTATTTATCGGTTAACTCCTCAAAGGTTTCACCTGCAACGGCACGTCTAATATCTCCATCGCGTAAATAAGGAACAGCACCAATAATGGCTATTTCTTCATTCAGTTCCACTTTAAAAACTTCATCGGCAATATCTTCAGTTGCTTTACCTACCACTTTTATAGAAAGTGCATCTAGTATGTGTTTTGGCGCATTTAAAGTTCCTGGAGAATCATGATTTCCACCTGTAATAATGATAGATTTACAGGTAGTCGCTTTTAACTTCACTAAAAAGCTATAATACATTTCTAAACTTTGATTAGATGGTGAACCTGTATCAAAGACATCTCCAGAAATTAATAATACATCAATTTTTTGTTCAATGATGTAGTTTTCAATCCAGCTTAAAAACAAAGTTTGCTCTTCTAATTGAGATTGTTCGTGCAGTCTATGTCCTAAATGCCAATCGGCGGTGTGAAGTATTTTCATTTAGTTTATTACTTTGGAAAAATATTTAGTTTTTTAATACAAAATTAGTGTTTATTAAAAACTTCTTACTTTGTTTAAAGTGAAAATCAAAAGATTTGGAAGACTCTATAAAAACGGATTGAAATTAAGGTTAAATACCAAAACGGGGTATTTAATTATAGTTTTTGTTAACAGTTGTTATTCTTCCTTTTGATTAATCCAAACTCTTGTCGTGTTTTCAATATTTTTTTTAGTCATTTTTTGAGTTCTAATTAAAGTGCTTATTCCTTGTATCATAATCATTGAAGCTTTTCCTGTTTCAATAAAATATTTTAAATTAGAACCGTTCGCAAGTTGGATTTTTCCAAATGTATAATTTTTGCCTTTATAACCTTTAAAATCTCCATATAATTTGTTCTTAGAGTCAATTAAATTCCCAATATATTCAGTTCCATTTTCTTTAGTGATTAACTTTTGAGTAGTCAAAATACTATAGTTTTCAGAGTTTATAAAAGTTGAACAAATAATTAATTCGTTTTCTGTTAGTTCAAGTTTTAGTTCAGAATAAGGAAAATGAGAATTTGATTCATAAAATTTAGTCCATTTATAATCATAGGGTTTAAAAGTACTTCTCTTGATTGAGGCTATAGAAATATTATGTATAGATTTGTCTGTTTTCCTCATTCTGACTAACGTTTGTGTGTATGATTTGTTACATTAGGTTTACCGTAAATTTAGTAAATAGGCTTCCTGTTCATTCACATATACTGTAAAAGTTAAACTTGTTAAAAAGACTTATTTAAAGTTGTTTTTTTTTGAATTTATTAGGTTGTGCAACGACTAGCGTTGTTGTAAGGCGTAATTTTTGATTACGAATTGTTCTTCAAATCCCAATTTTAAATATAATCCTTTTCCCATATTGGACGATTGTAAAGTTATATAATCACTATTGATTTCGATTGATTTATTTATTAGAAGTTTCATTATCTGTTCTGCATAACCTTTTCTTCTTTGTTCTAGTAAAATACCAACCGAATGAATACCTGAAATGTTATTTGTAGTATGTAAAATACCTGTTCCAACAGCCTCGTTTTTGTGATAAGCAATATAGAAGTTGGTGATTTTATTCTTTAATAATATTGGATTTATATAATACCCAAAAGATTTAGAAAAAAGTGTAGACCATAGTTCGGTTTCTTTTTCGGTAGAGATTTTTTTTAGATTTAAAGTATTTACTTCCGTAAGTATGTCTGGTGTTTTTAATGACATTCCTATTTGTTCAAACTTAATATTAAACCCAGTTTGCTCTAGTATTTCAAAAGAATCACTATTGTGAATATCCCAGTATGGTATTGTTAAATTTGTAGAAGTAGCTATTATTTTTTCTTTAGCTAATGCTATTGTGTCTTTGTTTATTTCTTTGTTAAACCATAATCTATTTGGCCACTCCGAATTTTCAATCACACTATAATCAAAATCCGTTTCACTAAAATATGAATTGAATGGCTCGCTTACTGTTTGCCAAAGCGAAGTCAAGTTTTTAATATTGGATGTTATTATGTTCATTTTATATTAATTAATAAGATTCCTATTATCATTGATGTTATTCCTATTGTCTTTTTTAACGTTATTGGTTCTAAAGGTAAACTTAACCAACCGTAATTTCCTGCAATCACAGCAAAAATTAATTGACCACAAAGCCCAAAGGAAATCATTGTAGAAATCCCTAATTTAGGAATGGTATAATAGTACAAACTTATTCCCAATACACTAAAAAAGCCCCCGATAAACCATAGATAAAAAGGTATTTCTTTTGTTTGCAAGATTGTTGGTAGTGATTTAAAATTAATTAATACAAATAGTAAAGCAAATATAGTACTACTAAAAAATGCAATTAAACTTGCTAATAAAGGATTTCTTAATAAAACACCTAACTGTGCGTTTAATCCTCCTTGTATAGCTAAAAATACACCACCAATAAAAGCTAAAGCTAATAAGCCATAATTATTCATATGTTTACAATTATTTAGTTCTTGATTCTATTTGTTCACTGATAATTACATTTATCCAAGTAAAAGTATAGTCAATAAGTAAAGTGATTGTTAATAATAAAAGTATATTTATGTTTATTTCTGAATTTGAACCAAACCAAATAATCATTCCTAAAAAGTAAGCAGGAATAATATTCAGATATTTTAATTTTGAAACATAGAATACGCGAATCATAACAATAAATATTGTAACAGAAAACCAAAATGATGTTAATGTTTCTGAAAGATAGTTTCCTAAATATTGAATAATTATTGCAATTAATATTCCAAATACTTGCTGTATAAATATTAAGAATGCCGTTTTAATATTTGTGCCAAATAGATAATAATTTATCCAAGCTATAAATAAAACCCAAGTTGGTAGTCCAAAGTAAGAAGCTGTAAAAACTGCTGTAACTCTAGTCAAACCCATTGTAAGCGCTTGTTTAATTGATTTCATTATATGAATAGGTTATTAATGATTTTTCTAATTTTTTTATTCTTCTGAGAAGAATCATTGGCTGAGCGATAACCAATAGTTGCAATAACAGCACTATTTAATCCTTGTTCGTTAAGGTTTAATATCTTATTGTATTCTTTAGCATCAAAACCCTCCATAGGACAAGCATCTATTTTAAGTTCAGCACAAGCGTTCAATAAATTACCTAAAGCAAGATAAATTTGATTAGAAATCCACTTATCTTTTTCTATTTGAGATTTATTATTGACATCTGCTTTAATAAATTCTGAATAATCTTTATAGTCAAGAATGTCGATTTTTTCTATTTGAGATTTTAAAACGAAGTATTCATCTATATGTTTCTCTGTAACGACAGAATAATTACAAAAGACAACTAAATGAGAAGCTTCCGTTATTTGACTTTGTCCGTAAGAAGCAGGTTTTAGTTTTTCCCTCAATGCTTTATTTTCAATAATAAGTACTTTATACAATTGAAGTCCGTAAGAAGATGGTGATAATTGAATAGCTTTTTTTATAAACTCTAAGTTTTCTGAAGAAACTTTTTTAGAAGAATCAAATTTTTTAGTAGCATATCTCCACTCTAAGTTTTTTATTAAATTCATAATATCTTTTTTTATATTGATTAATAGTTCAAAGATAAAATGAGCGATTAAATTATGACTTTACATATGTTGATTTAGGAATTTTCTTTTATGGTTTTCCTAATTCTACTTAATTGAGTAGGCGTAATTCCTAAATGAGATGCTATATGTAGTTTTTGTATTCGTTCGTCAATGTTTGGATGTTTTTTAAGTAATTTCAGATATCTTTCTGTAGCATTTTCCATTACTAAAGAAACTTCTCTTTGTTCTTTTTCTATAACCCAATTATTTTCTAAATAGGATATATAGAAGTTTTTTAAGTCGATGTTTTGCTCAATTAACTGTCTGTATTTTTTATAATTAAGATTGATTAGAATAGTTTCTTCCAAAGCTTCCAATGTGAAGTTTGAGGGAGTGTTTAATAGATATGAAACTGTTGAACCCGCAAAATCTGTTTCAAGAAAAATATTCTTATTGTAGATGTTTCCATCATAATCAGTTACAAATGCTCTTAAAGCACCTACACAGATAAAATGTATGTTTTTTGCAATTTGTCCATTTCTTAATAAAGTTTCGTCCTTTTTTAATTTTTGAAATGTTAGGATAGATTCAATTAATGCCCAAGATTCATCTGATATTGGAGCATAGCTTTCAATCTTTAGTTTTAATTCTGAAATGTACTTTTCTTTTGTCAATCGTCAGTTTTTTTCTTATGTCTTACGTTAAATATATGGCGACTTTGTAAATAGACAATAATCTATTGATTAAACACTAATTGCCTTATTTGTTATCTAGTGTTTTAGACTGGCTTTGCCCGTTTAATTTCTTGACTAATTTTCTTGAGACAACAGTATCGTATATTATTTTTAGTTTCTTTATTTTATTTAGAGAGTCAAGTTAAATAATATCTACAAATCAAATTCTACTTTCTGATTATTTTTTAAGGTTCATTTATAAGTAAAATACAGAGTCAAACTATTTGAATCATTCTGTTCAAAAATTCCTTTTAGATAAAGTTCAGAATTGGAGGTGTTATTATTTAATTCATGATAAAACTCATCGGCTTTTTTGATTCCATAAATAGGAGATTCAAGAGTTCCATTAACGTTGAACATATCAATTACCTTTTCCATATTTCCGTTCTTAAGATGCCTCAAATATTTCTTTTCGATTTCAGTTTTATTTATCAGATCATTTTTTCAAATTGTGGCTAACAATTGGATATAGTTACTTTGGTAACTATATATTTTTATATGTATAGCTGATTTAGTAAATAATTTAATTTTCACTAAACCTTAAATCACATTCACTTCAATTTCTAAATCGATAGCAAATTTTTCTTTAATTGTTTTTTGAATAGTTTGTGCTAGTTTGTGAATGTCTTTTCCAGAGGCATTTCCGTAGTTAACCAATACCAAAGCTTGTTTTTCATGCACACCATATTCACCAAAACGTTTTCCTTTAAACCCACTTTGTTCAATTAACCAGCCGGCAGGTACTTTAATTTTTTCTTCTGAAATAGGATAACTAGGTATTTTTGGGTACTCATTTTTAAGTTTTTCAAAAAGAGCTGTTGAAATAACTGGGTTTTTAAAGAAACTTCCGCTATTACCAATCTCTTTAGGATCTGGTAGTTTAGATTGTCTAATAGCAATTACAGCATTAGAAATATCTTTTATAGAAGGGGTTGTATTATTTTTTTGAAGTAATTCATTTTCAATAGCTCCGTAAGAAGTGTTGAGTTTATGAACGTTTTTTGTTAGTTGAAAACTAACAGCAGTAATGATGTATTTCCCTTTAACTTTATTTTTAAAAATTGAATTTCGGTATCCGAACTCACAATCAGCATTAGAAAATGTAATTAATTTTCCAGAACTAATTTCTAAAGCTTTCACTTTGGTAATCGTATCTTTTACTTCAACACCATAAGCACCAATGTTTTGAATAGGGCAGGTACCCACATTACCAGGTATTAAAGAAAGGTTTTCTAAACCACCATAGTCTTGTTGAATACACCAAAGCACAAATTCATGCCAGTTTTCACCAGCATTTACAGTTAAATGTACTGCGTTTTCGTGTTCTCTATCAATAGAAATTCCTTTTAAATTTAGATGTACAACTAATTCTTCAATGTCTTTTGTGAGTAGCATGTTACTACCACCACTGATTAAAAAGAGTTGTTGTTCTTTTTTTAAAAGTTGTTGTAAATTATAAAGAGCATCTATAGAAACAAAGCGTTTGGCATTCACATGAATGCCAAACGTATTGTAACTTTTTAAAGATATGTTTTTTTGAATATTCACTTAGTTTTGGTATTCTTCTAAAGCAAATTTAATAATTTCTACACAACGTTTTAAATCTGTTTTGTTTAAAACATAAGCAATACGAACTTGGTTTTTTCCTTCTCCTTTGGTAGAATAAAATCCACCAGCAGGAGCAACCATAACAGTTTCGTTATTATGATTGAAACTTTCTAAAATCCATTGTGCAAAATCTTCAGAATTATCAATAGGTAATTCAGCAATACAGTAAAAAGCTCCTTTAGGGTTTGCTACTTTAACACCTTCTATTTTTTGTAATTCTGTGATTAACGTATTTCTTCTTTCTTCATATTCTTCAATCACTTCATCGAAATAACTTTGAGGCGTATCTAAAGCAGCTTCACTTGCTAACAAAGCATAGGTTGGCGGACTTAAACGTGCTTGTGCAAATTTAATAGCAGTACTTATAAAAGTCTCATTTTTAGAAACAATACAACCAATTCTTGCTCCACACATACTATAACGTTTAGAAACAGAATCAATCATGATAGCATGCTGTTCTAAACCTTCTAAAGCCATTACTGAATTATGCTTTTCACCATCATAAGTAAATTCACGATATACTTCATCAGCAATTAAAAATAAATCGTGCTTTAACACCATTTGTTTTAATTTTTGAATTTCTTCTTCACTGTATAAATAACCTGTAGGGTTTCCTGGGTTACAAATTAAAATCGCTTTTGTTTTTGGCGTAATTAATTTTTCAAAATCATCAATTGCCGGTAATGCAAAATTATCATCAATAGAAGAAATTACAGGTACCACATTTACACCAGAAGCAATAGAAAAACCATTGTAATTAGCATAAAAAGGTTCTGGAATAATAATTTCGTCTCCTGGGTCTGTAATACTACCAATAGTAAATAAGAGAGCTTCAGAACCACCAGTTGTTGCAACAATATTATTTGCGTTTACATGAATGTCATTATTTACATAATAATTAGCTAGTTTAGTTCTGTATGTTTCAGAACCTTCAGAACGAGCATATGAAAGCACTTCTATGGCATTGTTTTTAACAGCATCTAAAGCTACTTGAGGGGTTTTAATATCTGGTTGTCCAATATTTAAATGAAATACTTTAATACCGCTTTTTTTTGCATTTTCTGCATACGGCACCAATTTTCTAATTGGCGACTGAGGCATTGAATTCCCCTTGATAGATATCGAAGGCATAGTAATTATATTTAGTTGTTTATTCGAGGGCAAATTTGCGAAAATATATTCAATTTATATATATGTTTCATCTTAAAAAGAGAACTATTTATCGACATTAATGGTTAAATTATCTTAAAAAAAGAAACTTTAAAAAATTAGATTGTATATTGAAATATTAACATTTATCTAAATTAATTTGAAAAGATTATTACCCTTATTGCTATCCTTTTTTATATTTTTTAGTTCTGAAGCACAGTCTAGTTTTCAATTTTATGGTAAAAATGATATAAAACAGAAGGTTAGTTTTGAGTTAATAAATAACTTAATAGTAATTCCTTTGACTATAAATGGAAAAGAACTCTCTTTTATTTTAGATACTGGGGTTAATAAAACAATCTTGTTTAATCTTACAGAAAAAGATAGTATAGGTTTAAATAAAATAGAAAAAATAGAATTAAGGGGTTTAGGAACAGGTGAAGCTGTTGATGCTCTACTATCCAAAAATAATAAATTTCAAATAAATAATTTAATTAGTTCAGATAAAGATTTATATGTGATTTTAAGAGACAACTTTAATATGTCTGCTAAAATGGGAGCAACTATTCATGGAATTATTGGATATGATCTATTAAAAGATGTTATTGTTAAGATTGACTATAACAGGAAGGTATTAACATTTTATAATCCTAAAAAATATACTCTTGATAAATGTAGAAGATGTGAAGAGTTTGATTTACATTTTTATAGAAATAAGCCATATATAAATGCAGAAGTACAATTAGATACAATAAATGATGAAAGATTAAATACAAAATTACTTATTGATTCTGGAGGTAGTGATGCTCTTTGGTTATTTGAAGGAACAAAAGATGTTATTAAAACACCAAAAAAATATTTTAAAGATATATTAGGAGAGGGGTTAAGTGGTACTATTTATGGAAATAGAAGTAAAATACCATTATTTAAATTAGGTAAATTTGTATTAAAAAAGCCTACTGTTTCTTTCTTAGATACAACAGCAACAGTAAATGCGAGGAATTATAAATCAAGAAACGGAAGTATAGGAGGTAATGTTTTAAAAAGGTTTAAAGTTTGGCTTGATTACGGTAATAAAAAAGCAATTTTTAAAAAGAATGGCTCTTTAAAAGGTGGATTTTATTACAATATGAGTGGCTTAATAGTCATTTATGACGGTCAAGAGTTAGTTAAAGAAAAAGTAGAAACAGGAGCTATAAATTCTTATGGTTTGTCAAATAGCAATACATCAGAAAATAATACCATCTCATTAATTTCTAGTTATTCATATATTTTTAAACCTTCCTTTAAAATAGATAATGTTATTGAAGGATCACCAGCCTTTAAAGCAGGGTTAGAAAAAGGAGATATTATCAAGAAAATTAATGGAAAACCATCACATTCTTATACTTTAGATGGTATTAATGGATTATTTAGTTATAAACCAAATAGAAGAATAATGCTACAAATAGAGAGAGACGGAATACCTTATAAATTCAAATTTTTATTAGAAGAGAGAATTTAAGAATTTATTATATTTTAAGATTTTTGTTTCTATTTAAATGATTTTTAATTGCTTTTTTTAAATCCTTATAGTTTGTTTGAATAAGCCAATGGCCAGAGTCTAATTCTATAAATTCATATTCACCTTTCATATATTGGTGATTGTTTTTAACCGAATGGGAACCAATGGCTATATCTCTATTTCCCCAAATGAATAAAGTAGGAACATGTATGTTACCAAGTATTTGTTCATTAGCAGCTTTTTTTAGAAGTTTATAATTAATTCGATAGTAATTTATAGCAGCTGTTAATTGTTTTGGGTTTCTAAAAATTTTCAAATAACTATTTACTTCATATGAATCACTAGACTTCCATAACTCCCTAAAAAACTGAAAATCATTTTTTTTGTATTTCCATTTCGGGAAGAGAAGGTAATTGAAAGTTTTTAATATACTGACTCATTTTATTTTGTTCTACATCATTAACCATAGCATTTCCAAATGCTTGTATATGTGGAACAGAAACACCAGTCCAACTGAAAATAAGGTCTTTATAGTCATGAACTACTTTCCATCCAATAGCTGCACCCCAATCATGCCCAACAAGATGAAATTTAGGTTTATTAAAAAACTTAAAAATATTAAATACATCAGCAGCTAATTTATCTAAGGTATAATTTTCTTTACCTTCAGGACATGCACCAATACTATACCCTCTTAAATTAGGAGCAATACAATAAAAACCATTTTTAGAAATGTTTGTAATTAATTTTTTCCACATGTATGAACTTTCAGGGAAACCGTGAAGAAAAATAACTAATTCATCTTCTTTATTACCAGCAGCTATACAATCAAATTTTAAATTATTAATTTTAATTTCTAAGGTTTCTGTCATGATTAAGAAATATAAAGTTAAAATAAAAAAGGCTTGAATTTTAAAATTCAAGCCTTATTAATATTATATACAGGGATAGTTATTATTTAATAATATACCCTTTAATTTTTAACATCTTTCTTTCTACTTTTGCATTCGAATAAACCGTAATTGCTTTAGAAAAACCACCTGGTCTTTTAGTGTCATAAGAAACTTCGATCTGACCTTTTTCTCCTGGCATAATAGGCTTTTCTGGTTTACTAGGTACAGTACAACCACAAGTAGACTTAATGTCTTTTATAATTAATGGAGCATCTCCAATATTAGTAAATTCAAAAACTCTTTTTCCTTCAGAACCATTAGCTACTTTTCCATAGTTAATAACCTCTGTTTCAAATTTAAATTCTTGAGCATTTACAGTTACAGCTAAAAAGCAAATTGCGATAAATGATAAAATTGTTTTCATAATGTTTAATAATTGTTTAGGGATTTCCTATGTGTTACAAATTTAATGTATTTTTTTTAGTTACAAAAAATCAACTCCTAATTTTTATATACCACATAGATAGTTGTATTTTTGCTAACAATAATTCAAAAATGATGCCAAAAATAATTTTAACGATTATTTAACGCTAATACCAAATAAAAAACAAAGTAGATATATGAGTATTCCATCTAAATATAACGCAAGCGAAGTAGAAAGTAAGTGGTATGATTACTGGATGAAACATAATTACTTTCATTCTGAAGTAGATGAAAGAGAGCCTTATACGATAGTCATTCCTCCACCAAATGTAACAGGAGTATTGCATATGGGGCATATGTTAAATAATACGATACAAGATGTTTTAATACGAAGAGCACGATTGCAAGGAAAAAATGCATGTTGGGTTCCTGGTACAGATCATGCTTCTATTGCTACTGAAGCCAAAGTAGTTGCTAAATTAAAAGAGCAAGGAATTAATAAAAATGATTTAACTAGAGAAGAGTTTTTAAAACATGCTTTTGAATGGAAAGAGCAGTATGGAGGTATTATTCTTGAACAGTTAAAGAAATTAGGAGCATCATGTGATTGGGAACGTACCAAGTTTACCATGGATGATGATATGAGTGAATCGGTAATTAAAGTATTTGTTGATTTGTATAACAAAGGCTTAATTTATCGAGGGTATAGAATGGTAAATTGGGACCCGGAAGCAAAAACAACATTGTCTGATGAAGAAGTAATTCACGAAGAAAGACAAGGTAATTTATATTACTTAGAATATAAGATAGAAGGCTCTAATGATACATTAACAATTGCTACAACAAGACCAGAAACTATTTTTGGAGACACTGCAATTTGTATAAATCCGGAAGACGAACGTTTTACCCATTTAAAAGGAAAGAAAGCAATAGTACCACTTTGTAATAGAGTAATTCCTATTATAGAAGATACATATGTAGATGTTGAGTTTGGTACAGGATGCTTAAAAGTAACGCCTGCACATGATGAAAACGATAAGGTTTTAGGAGATAAACATAAATTAGAGGTAATTGATATTTTTAATGAAGATGCCTCTTTAAATTCTTTTGGTTTACATTATGAAGGTAAAGATCGATTTGTAGTTCGTAAAGAGATTACAAAAGAATTAGAAGAAAAAGGTTGTTTACTAAAAGTAGAGCAGCATACTAATAAAGTAGGAACATCAGAAAGAACGAAAGCTGTAATAGAACCAAGATTGTCTGATCAATGGTTTTTAAAAATGGAAGATTTAGCAAAACCTGCTATTGAAGCAGTTTTAGGAGAAGATAGCGATGTTACTTTATATCCAAAGAAATTTGAAAATACGTACCGTCACTGGATGGAAAATGTTCGTGATTGGAATATTTCACGACAATTATGGTGGGGACAACAAATACCTGCTTATTTCTATGGAGATGGAAAAGAAGATTTTGTGGTTGCAGAAAATATGGACGCAGCTGTTGAATTAGCAAAAGAGAAAACAGGAAATAATTCATTAGCAGCATCTAATTTAAAACAAGACCCAGATGCATTAGATACTTGGTTTTCATCTTGGTTATGGCCAATGTCTGTTTTTGATGGAATTCGTAATCCTGAAAATGAAGAGATCAAATATTATTATCCAACAAACGATTTAGTTACTGGGCCAGATATTTTATTCTTTTGGGTAGCTCGTATGATTGTTGCTGGGTATGAATATAAAGATCAACGTCCGTTCGAAAATGTATATTTAACAGGATTAGTACGTGATAAGCAGCGTCGTAAAATGTCTAAACAGTTAGGTAATTCACCAGACGCTTTAAAACTAATTGAAGAATATAGTGCTGATGGAGTTCGTGTAGGTTTATTATTAAGTTCTGCTGCGGGTAACGATTTAATGTTTGATGAAGCTTTATGCCAACAAGGAAAAAAGTTTGGAGATAAAATTTGGAGTGCTTATACTTTAACAACTTTATGGGAAGTTTCAGAAGAGATAGCGCAACCAACATCGAGTAGAATAGGATTAGATTGGTACAAATCTAAATTTCAGAAAACTTTAGTAGAAATTGAAGATCATTATAGTAAATATCGTTTGTCAGATGCTATCATGGCAATGTATAAATTAATTTATGATGATTTTTGTGGTTGGTTATTAGAAATAGTTAAACCAGCGTATCAACAACCAATTGATGCTAAAAC
>CALISK010000227.1 GCA_938041625.1 uncultured Tenacibaculum sp.
GCAAAACATTAACAGAAGCTTCTATTGTAGCTAAAAAAATGAACGATGAATATGTTTCTATAGAACATTTAATCTTAGCCATTTTTAATTCAAAAAGTCAAATAGCTCAGCTTTTAAAAGATCAAGGGATCAATGAAAAAAGTTTAAATGCTGCTATTGAAGAATTACGTAAAGGTAATAGAGTTACTTCTCAAAATGCAGAAGAATCTTATAATGCACTTAATAAATATGCTAAAAACTTAAATAAATTAGCACAAGATGGGAAATTAGATCCTGTTATTGGTAGAGATGAAGAAATTAGAAGATTGCTTCAAATACTCTCTCGTAGAACTAAAAACAATCCTATTTTAGTTGGTGAGCCTGGTACCGGTAAAACGGCTATTGCAGAAGGTTTAGCACACAGAATTATTCGCGGTGATGTTCCTGAGAATTTAAAAGACAAACAAATTTATTCTTTAGATATGGGCTCATTAATTGCTGGAGCAAAATTTAAAGGAGAATTTGAAGAACGTTTAAAAGCTGTTGTAAAAGAAGTTACTTCTTCTGAAGGTGATTTAGTCTTATTCATTGATGAAATACATACTTTGGTAGGTGCCGGTGGCGGACAAGGAGCAATGGATGCTGCTAACATTTTAAAACCTGCATTAGCAAGAGGAGAGCTTAGAGCTATAGGCGCTACTACGCTTGATGAATATCAAAAATATTTTGAAAAAGACAAAGCCCTAGAGCGTCGTTTTCAGAAAGTATTAGTAGATGAGCCTGATACAGAAAGTGCCATTTCTATTTTACGTGGTATTAAAGAAAAATATGAGACCCATCATAAAGTTAGAATTAAAGATGAAGCCATTATTGGAGCTGTAGAACTTTCTCAACGATATATTACCAGTCGTTTTTTGCCAGATAAAGCAATTGATTTAATGGATGAAGCTGCTGCAAAACTTCGCATGGAAATAAACTCTAAACCTGAAGAGTTAGATGTTTTAGATCGTAAAATAATGCAGTTAGAAATTGAAATTGAGGCTATAAAACGAGAGAATGATGACACAAAATTAAAATCATTACATGCAGATTTAGCGAACTTAAAAGAAGATCGTAACGATATTAATGCTAAATGGCAATCTGAAAAAACAATAGTCGACGGTATTCAATCTTTAAAAACAGCTATTGAAGATTATAAATTAGAAGCTGAAAAAGCAGAGCGAAACGGTGATTATGGTAAGGTTGCAGAATTACGTTACGGAAAAATTAAAGAAGCCCAAGAAAATTTAGAAGAGCAACAATTGATATTAGCTAATCAAAATGAAAGCTCTTTAATTAAAGAAGAAGTAAATTATGATGATATTGCAGAAGTTGTAGCAAAATGGACAGGTATACCTGTAACTAAAATGCTACAATCTGAGCGTGAAAAATTACTTCGATTAGAAGATGAACTACACAAACGTGTAGTTGGACAAGAAGAAGCTATTGAAGCTATTTCAGATGCGGTTCGTAGATCTAGAGCAGGATTACAAAATCCTAATAAACCTATTGGTTCTTTTTTATTTTTAGGAACAACAGGAGTTGGTAAAACAGAATTAGCAAAAGCACTTGCTTCTTATTTATTTGATGATGAAAACTCTATGACTCGTATTGATATGAGTGAATATCAAGAACGTCATTCTGTGAGTCGATTGGTGGGAGCACCTCCAGGATATGTTGGTTATGATGAAGGAGGACAACTTACTGAAGCTGTAAGAAGAAAACCTTACTCTGTTATTTTATTAGATGAAATAGAAAAAGCACATCCAGATACTTTTAATATATTATTACAGGTTTTAGATGAAGGTAGATTAACAGATAATAAAGGGCGTGTTGCAGATTTTAAAAACACCATTATTATTATGACTTCAAATATGGGAAGCCATATTATTCAAGAGAAATTTAATAACATGAAAGGTGACATTCATACTACTATGGAATTTGCTAAAGATGAAGTTATAGGATTATTAAAACAAACTGTTCGTCCAGAGTTTTTAAATAGAATTGATGATATTACATTATTTACCCCTCTTTTAGAAACGCATATTAAGAAAATTGTTCAAATTCAGTTGAACAATGTCAAAAAAATGGTTGCTGAACAAAACATCACTTTAGATGCTACTGAAGAAGCTATAAAATATTTAGCTAAAAAAGGATATCAACCAGAATTTGGGGCACGTCCTGTAAAAAGAGTCATACAAAAAGAAGTTTTAAATCTATTATCTAAAGAGATATTAGCTGGAAAAATAACTAGTGATACTTTAATTTTATTAGACGAATTTGATGATCAATTAGTTTTTAGAAACCCTGTAAAGGATGAAGAGGAATAATATTTAGTAAAGATACTGAATAATTACTTAAAAACATTCTGTGTTCTCTATTAATGTTAAAATGGTTAATTTAATTATTTGATAAACTAATATAAGTTATTTTTGATAAAAAAGTTGAAGAAATATGTTATAGAATTCCCTCTTATCAAAACAAAAAACATCTTTATACACTTAAATAAATATAATAATATGAAAAAATCAATTTTAAATCTAGGAAAAGCGCTAAACAAGAAAGATCAAAAGAAAATTAATGGAGGAAGTAGTAATACTATTAATATCTGTAAATGTGACTATAGAACTGGTAGATGGACCACCCCTGGTTGCGGAACTCAGGATTGTTACATAGTTCAGGATGATGATGATGAATTACCATGCAGTTTTACCCTTATTAATGGACTTGCTATTTGCATTTAAAAAAACAAAAAACTATCTAATTTATTTAGATAGTTTTTTATTTAAAATTCTTAATATAATATTGAACATATTAACTAACTTTCATAAATTATATAAAATGAAACTTAGTTGTAAAATCTAAAGTTTATAAAAACTCTTTAGTCAAACTATCTATCTCATTCAATTCTACCTCAGAAAAATGATTGTTTTCTAAGGCTTTTAAGTTATCTATTAATTGATTCGAAGAACTAGCTCCTACTAATACTGAAGTAACTCCTTTTTGATACAACAACCATGAAATTGCCATTTGATGTAATTTTTGTCCTCTAGCTTTAGCTATTTCATTAAGTTTTTTTATAACTGGCAACTTTTCTTCAACAGCACTACTCTCTAAATATGTTTTATTTTTAGCTGCTCTCGAATTTTCAGGAATTCCATCTATATATTTATCTGTTAACATTCCTTGTGCTAATGGAGAAAAAGCAATACAACCTAATTTATTTTCTAGTAAATTAGGTAATATTTTTTTTTCAATTTTACGATCTAGCATAGAATATCTTGCTTGATCTATTATAAAAGGAACTTTTAATTCTTTAAACAACTTAGTTATTTCAGTAATTTGATCAGCTCCATAATTGGAAACACCTATGTATAAAGCTTTACCTTGCCTAACAATGTCAGATAAAGCAATTGCTGTTTCTTCTAAAGGAGTATTAATATCTGGCCTATGATGATAAAAAACATCTACATATTCTAGATTTAAACGTTTTAAACTTTGATTCAAACTAGAAATTAAATGTTTACGAGAACCATAATTTCCATAAGGTCCTTCCCACATATCATAACCGGCTTTAGTCGAGATAAAAAGTTCATCTCTATAAGGTTTAAAATTTTGTTCATACAATAACCCAAAATTAACTTCAGCACTTCCGTATGGAGGCCCATAATTATTTGCTAAATCAAAATGCGTAATTCCATGATCAAAAGCAGTACGTAAAATTTCTTCAAAATTAGCCTGTAAATCATATTTTCCAAAGTTATGCCATAAACCTAAAGATATAAAAGGTAATAAAACACCAGTCATACCACACCTATTATACTGCATTTCAGTATATCTATTCTCTTTTGCTATGTAAGATTTATATTGTGATTTGTCATTTATTTTCATTAAAAAACTATTTATCTTGTGTATAGTAATTAAAATCCTTTAAAACAGTATCTATAAAGTTAACATCTGCAATTTCTTTAGCTTTAGAAATACCTGTAACTTCTTCTATTTTAATTCTTAATTTTATAAGAGTATTGTAATCTTTAGCCTTTTT
>CALISK010000228.1 GCA_938041625.1 uncultured Tenacibaculum sp.
TTTTTTCTATCCATTCTAAAAACTCTTCAAAAACTTGACTCCAGTATTCTTCAAATTTCCCATTTTCTAATTCTTTTCCAAATCCGTGATCTAAATAAGGGTACACCTTAAAAGTTAAATTCTCTTTTTTATGTCGAATAAATTCTATTGGTATTAAATAAGCAGATTCTAATGCTACCGACCTATCTTTTGTTCCAATAGCAACAAATATTGGCTTTTCTATTTGCAATAAATTATCGATTGGTGGTTCAGAAAAATGACTCCATCTATTATAACTATTATTCTTTCCAGCCCAAAACTTATTTATTGCGTTTGGGTTATCCATTATATCTTTTAAATCATTAAAAACGGATTCTATTTCTATCTGTGCATCCTCTTCATTCATTTGTCCTTTAATTACTTTTTTCCTGGTAAATGTTATAAAATCTAGAAACTGTGTATATCCGCCTCCAGACAAATAACCAAAATGAGTTACATCATTATTTACAGTTCCTAACTTTGCTACAACATCACTTCCTTCTGAATGCCCTAATGCTATAATTTTCTTGAAATGATTTTTATGCCTTTCTGTTAAATCATTAATTACTTTATTAGCTTGTAATGTTCTATAATCAAGTGTTTGGTTTTTATAATATGTTTTTGGTACAGAAACATCTTCATCTAAAGTTGTACAAAATGGAAACCCTTTTTTAGAGATTAATACAAATAAATAGTTATCCGGAATACTTTTAAGATCAATAGGTACTGTTGTTCCTTTCCATAATTTTCCTTTTTCTCTTTTTGATTGATACAATGAGTATGCTTTTGAACCTTGTACATATAGTAGAATATTATCTAAAGAATCAATGCTCTTTTTTGAATAGAGATGATAATTAATTGTGTCATTTTCATTATAAATAGAATAATGTTGAAATTTGTTAAAATCTTTTGTGCATTTAGAATCCAAATTAATTTTTTCACTTTTCGGTTTCTTAATCTGATTTTCTCCACAGCTTTGAAAAATTATCAACAAAATATAAAACAGAATTATTTTTTTCATTTTTTTACTTTTAATCTATCCTAACATTCCTACATTATATCTTTCAATATTTTCAAGACTATTTTAAATTCATTTTTAATTTTTATTAAAAATGAATTTAAAATATTGTCTTTAATCTTGTTTTTTATGAGAACAAGAAATACAAAATGCTATGAATAATGAATATGTGTACTAACTAAACGATCATTGGTTGAAGTCCAATAGTTTTATTTCGTCTAAGGTGAATAAAGAAGTTCTTAAAATATTGAAAGTACTTTTTTAGCTACTGAATTTTTTAACTTCTAAAAAACAACTAAAGCTTTTTCCTAAAAAACCAAGGATTTAAGCATTAATAAATTAGATTAGTTTCTTTCTCTTTCTTTTATTCTTTCAAGATATTCCATAGACTTTTGCATCTCTTCTTTAGCTCTTTTTAATCGTATTTCTGCCCTTGCTAAAGATCTTTCCGATCTATTTTTAAAAGTATGTTCTTTATGTGTAGAAACATATTCTCGTAAATCTTCACCTAGCTCTTCTATTTTTTCAAGAAATGAAGTAGAAACAGCTTCTTTATTTAATACTATTTTTAACCTTCTTTTAGTTAAAACACATTCAAAAGCAACTTCCCCATCTACTAATCTATTCCATACAATTCCTTTTTTTGTTTTATTGTAAGTAATATCTTTTAAAACATCCTTTAGAATATTTTCAATTCCAGTTCTTTTAGAATTCTGAAATCTTGATTTAAATTTATAAGAATTACCTGTACTAGAAACACTTGTAGAACTGCTAACTTTACTTGTTGTTTGAGTAAACGTTCTTCCTGAATTTGGTGGTTGTGGTGGCTCTGGAAAACTTTGTGCAGATAAATTAAAAACACATGTAAAGACTGCTAAAATTGTAATTAAAATTGTTTTCATGATATTTGTTGTTTAATTATTATATCACAAAACTACTGCTGTTTCCATTTATAAAATGGATAATTAAGCTTGTTAACTTACAGTTAACCTACCTACAAAAACTATTAACGTATCTTAAATTCTAAGCCAACGCCTCTAGAACTTTCTATAGAAATTTTAGTATCTTCCTTAAAGTATTTACGAAGTCTACTAATAAATACATCCATACTTCTACCAGAAAAATAATCTTCATTTTTCCATACCGATTTTAAAATTTCTTCTCTTTTTAAAAGTTGGTTTTTATGTTGATATAAAAATAAAATTAGAGCTGCTTCTTTTTCCGTTAATTGTTGCACCGATTCTTCATAAATTAATTCTAATCTACGTGCATTAAAAACATAAGCTCCTATTCTAATTATTTCTTCTTTTAATTTAGGTGTAAATACAGTAGATGTTCTTCGTAGAATGTTATTTAACCGAAGTACCAACTCATCAGCATCAAATGGTTTTTCAATATAATCATCAGCACCTAACTTTAATCCTTTAATTTTATCTTCCTTTAATTTTCTTGCTGTTAAAAAGATAAAAGGAACTTCAGGGTTTCGTTCTATTACTTTTTCTGCTAATGTAAACCCATCCATTTTTGGCATCATTACATCAAAAACACAAATATGAAAACTATCTTTTTTAAAAAGCGCTAACGCTTCCTCTCCATCTTGTGCCCAAGTTATGGTATAACCAGACATTTCTAAATATTGCTTTAAGATGTTACCAAAATCGAAATCATCTTCAGCTAACAAAATTCTAAAATTTTCAGTTTTCATTAATTATAATGGTATTTTTATGTTAAATGTAGTACTCTTTTCTTTTTCGCTTTCAACTAAAATAACTCCTTCATGTGCCTTTACTATCTGATTGCTATAATATAAACCTAATCCTAACCCTTTTACATTATGAATTTCTTTATTCTCTGCTCTAAAAAACTTATCAAAAATATATTTCAATTGCTTTTTAGAAATTCCAATACCATCGTCTATTATACTAATTATTAAATTATTTCCCTTAATAAATGCTTTTATATGAATTAAATTCCCTCCATACTTCACTGCATTATCTAAGATATTTAAAATAGCAGTAGTCATATAAAAGTTATCTAAAGATATTATTTCATTGGTTTCAAGTATCTCTCTTTTTAGTGTAACAGTATCGTTTTTAAGTGTGATTTGAAAATCATCTAATATCGTATTTAAATATACCTTAATAGTTATTTGTTCTTTTTTAAGAGTTATTTCTTTATAACCTAAGCTGTTATTTAATACTTGGTCTATGAGTTTTTGTAATCGAATATTTTGCCTTTCTATGGTATTAACTGTAGATTTAATTATTGTTGTTTGACTTTCATCATCTTGTTTTCTCAACATTTTTGTAGCCAATGATAATGTAGCTAAAGGAGTTTTAAATTCATGCGTAATATTATTTATAAAATCCGTTTTTATATCTGCTATCTTCTTCTGAGTTATTAAATTTTTAATAGAATAAAATAGAACTCCTATTACAAACGCAAAAATTAAAAAAGAAAGCACTAATAATCCTTTCATTTCACTAAAAACAATCGATTCAAAATCATCAATGTTAATATTATTTTGAGATTCAAAAAACAAATGATAATTTCCTTTTACAACTTCATTATTTATTTCTTTTTTAAAAGAACGTTCTGTTTCCCATGCTGAATTACCTACTCTTAAATCTGGGTTATTATTAAATTTATAACCTAATAATTTAAATTGTTTGTCTTTATCCGTCTTAAAAATAGTGTCCGTTTCTACTCCTTTTCTTATAATTATATTTTTTAATGTTTTATGGTATTTTAAATTATAAGGTAACTTTTTGGATGCTATTTTTTTATCAAACTCTTTTATAAATGATGGATTTAAAGAATCAACAATTACTACTAACCTATTTAAGAGTGCTGCTTTATTTATCTCTTTAAGATTATACTTATCTAATTCTTGAATAAAAACATCTCCTAAAATATCTTGTATAGAATCTAAGGGTGAATTGTGAGCATCAAATTTCCCTACTCTTTTCTTTGCTTTTTCAACAAAGAAATTTTTCTTTAATGAGTAGGTGTTTTTTATTAAGTATCCTTGAATTAAACTAAGGCCAATTAATCCTATAATAGAAGTTATAATTAATACAATTATTTTTTTAGACATCTATCAAAAATACTATATGCATTATATATATGAACTATATATACCTGCGTTAACCTTCAATTAACAATTAAAATTAATTAACGGTTCCATTCTTCAATACTTATTTAAATAATTGCTAGTCTTCTACTTTATGACCTATAGTTTTAAAAAAGTTTTTTAGTAACTCATAAGTTTTAACATCTGCGCTTACATAACTTCCTAATGTTGTTTCCATATACTCACAACTCAAACATACATTTAATGTAGAAACTATTACATTGTTTGAATTATAAAAAACAATTGCATCTCTATAAACTGGTGCGCACATCCAATTAGGAATAGTATTTATTTTAGTATCTAAAATTTTAATTAAATCTATAACTAAAGAATTATCTATTGTATATATTCCTGTTTTTCTTGCAGAAGGATGAAATAAACCATCAGAATCAATTAAATATTGAGTAACTGCATAAAGTTTCTTTAATTTCTTAAACTTTAATAACTCTATTTCCGATAATTGTTCTTTTTTTTCTAAATGTCTAAATTCTATAAAATCTGGATCATCTATAATACGTTTATCATATTTACCTCCCCTTTGTAAAGAATATGTTTCTAAATAATCGAATTGAAGATTATTAATATATTTAATAGAAGATATATTTAACATTTTCAATAATATTTAAACCCAATCTTTCGGTTTAGCCAAAACTTCTAGTAATCTTGCTTCTTCCGATCCTTCTTCTGGATGATGATTGTATTTCCATTGTACTTTTGGAGGTAAACTCATTAAAATACTCTCTATACGTCCGTTTGTTTTTAAACCAAATAAAGTACCTCTATCATGTACTAAATTAAACTCTACATAACGTCCACGACGTACTTCTTGCCAATCTTTGTGCTCTTGGTTATATACATGCTCTTTTCTCTTGTTTACAATAGGTACATAGCT
>CALISK010000229.1 GCA_938041625.1 uncultured Tenacibaculum sp.
TAATAAACTTATATTGATTTCATTCAATTTGTATTGTTTTTAGATTGTTAAATATTTTAATTACTTCATAAAAAAAGATTTAGAATTTAACATAAGCATAATTTATGCTTAGTATTCACAAAATTTGAATAGGATAATTTGGTCTTCATTATAACAGAAAAACTGTTAATATTAAAACTAACTTAATAATAAAAGATGAAACGCCTCCTCCTATCATGTATCATTATGATACTATGCTTTATTAATGTAATTGAAGCACAGAATAATTTAAAAGTAATGACTTTTAATAAGTTATACTCTACAAGTAATAATTCCGTATTAAATGTTATCCAATCTTCCGGAGCAGATGTAATTGGTATTCAAGAAGCATTTGGTTCAGCAAGAAGTGTAGCCAATTCTTTAGGCTTTTACTATCATTCTATTAGTAATAGTGAAGCAATTATTTCTCGTTACCCAATTACTTCTACAAATTCTTCAGGTATTCAAATTACATTACCAGATGGTTTAGAAGTGTATGTTTTTAATGCACATTTGACATCATATCCTTATGAACCTTATGAAATTAGAGATAGAGATATTACTTCAGAGTCAGCAGCTATTAACTCAGCTAACCGAACTCGTGGAGCAGAGATGAGAAGATTGGTAAATACGATTCAAAATTGGGTTCCTGAAAAAGCTCCAGTTTTCTTAACAGGAGATTTTAATGAACCTAGTCATTTAGATTGGACACAAAGAGCGGCTAATGCAGGTGTCCATGCTATGAAAGTAGCTTGGCCAACAAGTACGCAAGCAACAAATGCAGGAATGAAAGATTCGTGGCGTACAGTATACTCAAATGAAGTATCAAAACCAGGAGATACTTGGACTCCAATTAGATCACCTAGAGAAGTTTATGACAGAATTGATTTTGTTTATCATAGAGGAGAAAATGTAATAGCTACTAAAGCTGTAAGATATGGACCAAATAATGATGAAGCAGAAGTAAATTTGAGAGATTATACAAGTGATCATAGAGCAATGATGGTAACATATAGTATACCAAAAGCAAATGGAGATGGAGCAGGAAGTGCTGACTATGGAAATAATTTATTGAGTCAGAATAGTGCTGAAGAAAGTAGTTTAAATAACTGGGTGCAAGTTTCTGGTAATAATAAACGTGTTCAAGGGGGGAGAAATGGATATCCTACTGCTAAAGATGGAAATTATATTTTTTGGTTTGGAAGCTCTAATACTGGAGAGGTTTATCAAGAGGTAGATGTTCAAAAGTATGCTAGTTCAATTGATGAAGGAAAACAATCGTTTTTATTAGAAGGATTTATAAGATCTTATAGTGGAAGAGATAATAGTAAAATTATATTAGAATACAGAGATGCTAACAATTCAGTTTTAGATAATTTCGATAGTAATTGGAGAAGTAATAGCAGTAATTGGGAACAAATTAGAAAAGAGAAAATTGCTCCTATGGGTACTCGTAAAATTAGAGTCGTTTTATTAAGTCAACGAAATAGCGGTCGATCTAATGATGGATATTTAGATGCTATAAGTTTAAAAACTAAAACAGAAAAAACTTTTAGTAGAAAAGAAACTACTTTAACAACAGAAATATCTAATGAAAATGTAGGATATAAAATATGGCCAAACCCAATGACAGACTATATTAATTTTAAAAGTAAAACTAAAGGAGAAGTATCAATTATTAATGTATTAGGTGTTGTTAAGAAGAAATTTAGTATTAATAATGTGACATCTAGTTCTAGGTTTTTAACATCAGATTTATCTAAAGGACTTTATATTTTTCAATTCATAAGTGAGGAAGGTATAATTTATAATAAGTCAATTATAGTAAAGTAATTACTTATTTAAGGCTTTTTATGAAAAAGTGAGATAACTAAATTAAAGTAATGATACAATGATTTAGTTATCTCACTTTTTTATTTTCTATAAAGAAGTATGATGGAGTTATAAATATGATGCAGACTTTATAATAATTTGCTTTTTTAAGGGGAATCATTACTTGTTTTGTTAAATGAGAATATTTTTTTTCTATTTAATAAAATAAAGAGTTTTTATGTGTTTTTTTCATAATAAAAACATGTTTTTATTGATTAAAAATAAATAAAACAAGCTTATTAATGTTTTTTTTCTTGTATAATTGGTTAATAGTTAGTAGCTTAGTAATCGTAAAAGAAGGTATTTCACACTAAAATACCTTTTTAAAGTTCTTTTTATTTTTTAAAAACAAACAATTAGTTTTAATCAAACCCCCCAATATGAATAAAAAACTAAAAACCTCATTACTTCTATTATTATGTGTAATAATAAATGTTAATTCACAATCTAAAAAAACATGTAATAACTCTGTAGATGATCCAGTTTTTGATCTTAATAGTATAACAAAATGTTCCGTTGAAAGCTCAAAAGATAATAAACAGCAGAAAGTAACCGTCCAAATTACTTCAAAAAGAAAGAGAAGTAGAATCATTAGAAAAAGAAATAAAGCAAACGGATTAGCATCTAACAATCATTCTCATAAGTTAAATAATATCAAAAAGAAAGTTGATTTAGTTAACAATATTATTGATGTTAATAAAGAAGAAATTCCAGAAGTTTTGCCTTTTGATTATGTAGATCAAATACCTCTTTTTAAAAAATGTCAATCTGTTCCCATAGCAAGCCAAGAAAATTGTTTTAAACTACAGGTTTTAAATCACATTAAAAGAAATTTAAAATACCCTTCAAGTGCATATCAAAGACGCTTACAAGGAAAGGTTTATGTTCATTTTATTATAAATAAGGAAGGTGAAGTAGATGAATTAAAAGTGATTTCTCCATACAAAGGTGAAATATTAGGAAAAGAAGCTAAACGTATTATAAAGAAATTACCCAAACTGACTGCGGGTAAACACAAAGGATCTCAAGTTGCTGTTAAGTACGGTATGCCTATTACATTTAAAATTCCAGGTGTAAAACCAAGTAATGTAAGGAAATCACCAAATAAAACAGACATAAATGAAATGATTTATAGCTTTTCTTCTTTAGATAAAATACCTCAATTTGAGTTTTGTAAAAAATCAAAAGACACTTCACTTAGCTGTTTTAATAATAGTTTAATAAAACATGTTCAAAATTATTTTGCTTACCCAGAACAAGCAAAAGTTAATAATATAGAAGGAGATGTAGTTGTAAACTTTGTGATTAATAAAGACGGTGATATTGTAAACATTACAAGTAAAGGCCCTCAAAATGGAAAAATACTTGAATTGGCAGCTATTAGATTCATAGAAAAATTACCGACACTTAAACCAGGAAAAAAAGAAGGAAAGAGTGTAAATACTTCGTATTCAATACCAATAAGCTTTAAGCTAAATTAAAAACACTAAATCTTATTTAAATATATAGATGACATCTAATTAAACAGATGTCATTTATATGTTGATATTATATTTTTCCCCGAACCTAATTTAATTTATAAATCAATAAATAGTTCTTATATGAGAAAACTACTTACACTATTTAATTTGTTATTCATTTTATTTGTAGCCAATACCCAAGAGATAGAAGTCAAGGGTAGAGTTTTAGACCAAGAAACAAGAGAACCTATTCCCGGTGCTTTTATTTTACTTAAAGATACTTCTGTTATTTCTGAAACTGATTTTGATGGAAGTTATACTATTAAAGCAGCAATAGGTAAAATAATAAAGTTTAGTTATGTTGGTTATGTTACCAAAAATGTAATTGTAACGAGTTCTATTATAGATGTAGAGTTAGAGCAGGATACAGAATTAAGTTTTTTAAATGAAATTGTAATTATAGGTTATGGGGAAAAACGAAGAGAATTAGTATCAGGATCTTATTCTAGTTTAGAAGTTAAAGATATTGAAAAAAATAATCCAGTAAGGTTAGAACAAGCTTTACAAGGAAGAACTGCAGGTGTGCAAGTATCTTCTAATTCTGGTTCTCCAGGATCTGCATTTAATATACGAATAAGAGGAACTACAACAAATGGAGATAATTCTCCTTTAGTTATTGTAGATGGAATACAAATTGGACCAGATTTAAGTATCATTGATCCAAATGATATTGAAAAAATTGATATTATAAAAGATGCAAGTACAGCAATATATGGAGTGCAAGGGGCTAATGGAATTATTTTAATTACAACCAAGTCGGGAAAAGCAAAAACAAAAACTCAGTTTACATATAGTGCTTCACTAACATTACAAGAAACATCAAAAAAGCTCAACTTATTAAATGGGGTTGAATACGCTGCATTAGTAAATGAAACAATAGCAGCAGATGGAGGTGTAATACCTTTTCAATTACAAAATATAACTACAAAAACGGATTGGCAAAACGAATTATTTGAAACTTCACCAATGACAACACATCATATTGGAGCCTCTGGTGGTGGAGAAAATTATAATTTTAATATTAGTGGTAGTATTTTAGATCAAAAAGGAATTATAGCTCCTGATAAATCAAATTATACAAGATGGACTATTAAAAGTAATCTTGGTTTAAATTTAACTAAGAAGTTAAATTTAAATACATTATTACTGTATACCAATAATATAAGGAGATCAATTCCAGAAGGAAATAGAGGTTCTGTATTATACTATGCTACAAATGCTTCACCATTAACATCTGTATTTGATGGAACAGATGTAACAAGTCCTTCAAGAGGTTTTACGTATTTAGGAACAGAGCAAGGAAATGAAATCGTAAATCCATTTGCTATAATTCATAATACTTACAATCAAACTAGAGTAAATAGGTTTACAGGTAAAATAGAATTAGAATATGACCTTTTAGAAAGATTGAAATTAACTTCAAGATTCAATTTTAATTACTCAGATGTAGTAGGTAGAAGTTATTCTCCATTGGCTTATTATGGACAAAACAAAGTTGTGAACACTGTACAGTTAAATCCTTTAACAGGTCTTTTTAATTTAGATAGAAATAATGATGGAGATAGAGATTTATATAGTAGGGTAAATCAAAGTACACAAAACTTTTTCGATTTTACTTTTGAAAACTTTATTAATTATGATTTTAATATAGGAGACGATCATAATTTTCAATCCTTATTAGGAGCCTCAATAAGAAGTGAACAAAGTAAAGCAATTTTTGGATCCGGTTTTCTTTTAGGAAATGATTCATGGGAAAATGCATTTCTATTTAATACACAATCATTTGTTATAGATGATGACGATGTTGGAAATAATGATATACGAGAAACTATTAATGCAACTTCTTTCTCTGTTGAAGATAGATGGGCATCTGTTTTTGGTAGATTACAATATGATTATAAAGAGAAGTATATTTTTTCAGCAATGCTACGAAGAGATGCTTCAACAAGGTTTGGTCCTAGTAATAGGGTAGGATATTTTCCATCGTTTTCTGGCGCATGGGTAATTCACAATGAAGATTTTATGAATAGTGTTACCATCTCTAATTTTAAAGTTAGAGGTAGTTGGGGAATTACAGGTAATGATAAAATAGGTTCTTATAGATGGATTGGAGCTTTACAAGGAACCAATGGAGAAGCAACCTATCCTTTCGGAGATGTATTGGCCTTTGGTAATGCAGCAGGTGCATTATCTAATTTAGATTTACAATGGGAAACAAATACACAAACAAATATTGGTTTTGATCTTGGTTTGTTTGATAATAATCTAAATGTAAGTTTCGATTATTTTAATAAAAGAACTGAAGATTTATTAATTGTAGCAGAAGTTTCAGCACTTTTAGGAGCGTCTGCAGGTGGTAGTCAAGCACCTGTAGTAAATGCGGGTACGGTAGAAAATAAAGGGTTTGAGTTTAATATAAATTATACACATAATTTTTCAGACAATGTTTCTTTAGGTGTGAATTATAATCTTACCAACATAAATAATAAAGTATTAGAAGTTAATAATCAAGCAGGCTTTATATCAGGAGGCTTATTTAACTTAAATCAACAACCTTCAAGAATGCAAACAGGATTGCCACTAGGTGTATTTTATGGATTAAAAACGGATGGAATATTTCAAACACAAGCAGAAATAGATGCTTTAGCTATAGATAGAGATGGAGACGGAACATTAGATGAGTATCAACAAGGGGCAGCTCCTGGAGATTTAAAATATGTAGATGTTGACGGAAATGGATATATCGAATTTGGAAGTGATACAGATTTAACAGAATTAGGAAATCCAATTCCTGATTTTACAATGGGGGGAGGATTCAATCTTAAAGTTTATAATTTCGATTTTGGTGCTTCTTTTTATGCTTCTATTGGAAATGAAATTGTAAGAGGTTATGAACGTTTTATCACCTACAGTAATAAGTTGTCTTTATACAATGGTAGATGGACAGGAGTAGGAACTTCTAATGAAGTACCAAGAGCATCTACGAATGCAGCAAACAATCAATTATTTTCTTCTTTTTATGTAGAAGATGGTTCTTTTTTAAGAATTCAGAATGTACAATTAGGATATACTTTGAATGGTACTCAAATAAAAGGAATAGATAAATTAAGAATTTATGTAGCAGCTAATAATGTATACACTTTTACAAAGTATAGAGGGTACGATCCAGATATATCCAATGCTAGTCCTATAGGAGCAGGGGTAGATTTAGGTCAATATCCACAAGCAAGAATGTTTATAACAGGAATAAAAGTGTCATTTTAATTAAATTAAATATGAAAACAAAAATTAAATTAATAGTTATAGTGTTGTTTTTCGCAATGTTTGGTTGTGATGATTACTTAGAAATACTACCTAAAGGACAAGAAAATACAGAGAATTTCTTTAACTCAGCGGAAGATTATGAAAGTGCATTAATAGGAGTATACGATTTGCTTTCTACTACGTATTTAAATAATATTTTAGGAGAAATAGCTTCTGATAATAGTCTTTGCGGAGGTGAAAATGCTACAGATGTTTTAGATTGGCAACAGATAGATGATATGACACACAACCCTGATAATGGAGCATTAAGAAATGTTTTTAAATGGATGTATGCAGGTATAAGTAGAGCTAATTACATTTTGGAATTTAAAGATAAAACAAACTTTGATAGAAAGCCTCAAGTAATAGCAGAAACAAAATTTTTAAGAACTTATTATTATTTTGAATTGGTTAAGTTTTTCGGAGATGTGCCTATGTATTTAGATAAACGTATCACCTTAGAAGAATCTCAAACAATAGATAAATCGACAACAGTTGAAATATATAAACAATTAGAAAAAGATTTATTAGAAGTGGTAGCAATATTGCCTTGGCAACAATCGCAACAAGGAAGAGCAACTAAAGGAGCAGCATTGGCGCTTTTAGGAAAAATTTATTTATATCAAGAAAAATTTACTGAAGCAAGTCAAACTTTAGATAAAGTAATTAGTTCGGGGCAGTATAGTTTAGTTTCAGATTTTTCAACCGTTTTTTTAAATCAAAATGAGAACAATTCAGAGTCTGTTTTTGAAGTTCAATATTTTGGACAAGAAGGAGCAAGTTTTAATTGTTTTGAATGTGTAGAAGGTAATATTGCAGTTGGTTTTATGGGGCCACGATTCACAGGAGGAAATTATGCGCCTTATGCAGATGGGTTTAGTTTTAATATTCCGACGTTAAATATTGTAAACGCATTTGAAATAGGAGATACTAGAAAAGCAGCTACTTTTTTAGACATGAATGCTTTTGTAGTAGCAAATCCAGATGTTGTTTTTACTCAAGGACATGATCATAATGGATTTTTTAATTTAAAATATATCCCTTATGCAGAAGGAAATGCATCAGATCCTCATTTAACACATAGCAATAATTATAGAGCTATAAGATATTCAGATGTCTTATTAATGGCAGCAGAAGCTTATAATAGAGGGGGTATAAACGATGCTATTGCTAGAGAGTATGTGAATTTAATAAGAAGAAGAGCTTTTAATGATCTTAATCACGACATAACTTCTTCAGGTAATACTTTAACAGATGCTATTTTTAAAGAAAGAAGATTAGAATTGGCAGGAGAAGGACATCGGTTTTTTGATCAAGTAAGAACAAATACGACCTCTACAATTTCTGGTTTTGTTCCGTCAAAGAATAATTTATTTCCATTACCAAGAGTAGAAATAGAGTTAACTGGTAATAGATGGAAGCAAAACCCTAATTATTAATAAAAATTAAGAAGATGAAATATATATATAAAGTATTAATAGCGGTTCTGATTTTTAGCGGATGCGAAGATGATAGAGATGTTTCTTTTATTGATTCAATTGAAGCTCCCACAAATGTAGCAGCAACATATAATATAGCACAAGATAACTCAGGGTTAGTTACTATTACACCAACAGCAGATGGAGCAAGTAATTTTGAAGTATTTTTTGGAGACTCAACAGCAGAACCAGTAGCATTAAAAGTTGGTGAAAGTATAGAGCATATTTATACAGAAGGTGTTTATACTATTAAAATAGAAGCCTATAATATAGGTGGAGATAAAACAGAAGCAACTCAAGAATTAGTAGTGTCTTTTAAAGCACCAGAAAATTTGATGGTTACTTTAAAAAATAATGAATCGATAAGTAAACAAATAGAAATAACCGCTTCAGCAGATTACGCTACAATGTATGAGTTTTATTCTGGGGAAGCAGGGGTTACTCAACCAGTAGCAACAGCAAATATAGGCGAATCTATTTCTTATCAATATCAAAATGCAGGTTCTTATGAGGTAAAAGTTATAGCCAAAGGTGCTGCAATTGCAACTACAGAATTTGTAGAAAGTTTTATAGTAACAGAGATTTTACAACCAATAGAATCAGCACCAACACCACCAGTTAGAGAAGAAGTCGATGTAATTTCAATTTATGGAAGTGCATATACCAATATTCCTGGTACAGATGTTTTTCCAGATTGGGGGCAAGGAGGACAAGGTAGTAGTTGGACAGAGTTTGATTTAAACGGAGATAAAATGCTTCAATATATTAAATTAAGCTATCAAGGTATTCAAATAGGAGCTTCACAAGATGTTTCTAATATGGAGTATTTACATTTAGATGTTTGGACAAAGGATGTAACTATTTTAGAAACTTCATTAATAAATGTCTCTGGAGGAGTAACAACGGAAAAACCAGTGAATAGTGATTTAACAGCAGGAGAATGGACAAGTATAAATATTCCTATTTCTGATTATACATCTCAAGGTTTAACTGTTAATGAAATTTTACAATTAAAGTTGGTAGGTACACCTTGGGCTGAAGGCACAGTTTTTATAGACAATATTTATTTCTGGAAATCTGCTTCCAATACAGCGAATCAATTAATCCAAGATTTTGAAGGTACACCACCGGTATTTACAAGTTTTGGAGGAGCAGGAACTGAGGTGATTTCAAATCCAGATATGTCAGGTATAAATATGAGCACTAATGTAGCTAAACTAACTAAGAGTGCTGGGGCAGAAGTATGGGCAGGAGCATTTTTTGAGGTACCTACAGCATTAGATTTTAATAATTTTTCAAAAATTAGTGTTAAAACATGGTCTCCAAAACAAGGGGCAGTTGTAAAACTGAAATTAGAAAATGCAGATGCAAGTATTACACACGAAATAGATATAAATACTACAGTTGCAAATGAATGGGAAGAATTAATATATGATTTTAGTGGAGCACCAACTGCAGATTATGTTAAAGTAGTATTGTTTTTCGATTTTGGTAATGTAGGAGATGATTCAGAATATTATTATGATGACATAAATTTGGTGTCAAATTCTTCAGGGGCTCCTTCATCAATTATTTTTCAAGATTTTGAAGGAACAGTACCAGCATTTACTTCTTTTGGAAATATTGCAGGTATAATTACAGTTGATAATCCAGATAAAACAGGAATAAATACAACTTCTAATGTTGCTAAAATGATAAAAACAGGTGGGGCAGAAACTTGGGCAGGCGCTTTTTTCGAGGTATCCTCACCATTAGATCTTGCTAATTTTTCGAAAATAAGTATGAAAGCATGGTCTCCAAAACAAGGAGTAATTGTGAAGTTAAAATTAGAAAATGCAGATGCAAGTATAACACATGAAATAGATTTTACAACTACGATACAGAATGGTTGGGAAGAATTAATTTATGATTTTAGTGGAGCTCCTTCTGCAGATTATGTTAAGGTGGTTGTCTTCTTTGATTTTGGTAATTCAGGAGATGACAGTTCTTATTATTTCGATGAATTTACATTAACTAATTAACGAGTAAATTAAAGATTAAAGAAATGAAATTAAAAAAAAATATATTAAAAATAACAACAATTATTTTTACGCTATTCATAATAAATAGTTGTGAAGAAAATAATGAAGAATTTGGAGATATTCTAACACCTTCTAATATTGAAATAATTGCAGATATAGTAGGTAAAGATGCAACAAACCCTAATGGAGACGGAAGTGGGGTAGTTCATATTTCTGCTACAGCAGACAATGCACTGTCATATAAATTTGTTTATAATGGTTCAGAGTCTACAGAAATAACAGGAAAAAAAACATATAGTTTTAGTTCTTTAGGAGTAAATACGTATACAGTAACAGTTATAGCATTTGGAACAGGTGGAGTTTCTTCAAGTAAAACAATACAGGTAGAAGTATTAGCTTTATATACAGCGCCAGATGATTTAAAAACAAAATTATATGGATTTGATCCTAGTAATGCTAGTGCTATTACTTCTAAAACCTGGAGAATTAAATCTGAATCAGATTCACATTTCGGATTAGGACCAGTTGATGGAACTACTTTTGCAGAGTTTTTTAGTGCGCCAGCAAATGATAAAAATGGAGTAGGTATGTATGATGACCGTTTAACATTTAAATCTGATGGAACTTTTGAGCATACTACAGGAGGAACTATTTTTGGGAGAAATGGATTAATAGATGAGTTATCTACTTCTGGAGGTTCAGGAGGAACTATTGATAATGCTGATGTTCTTAATTATATGTTTAATGATTATATAGAAAGCTGGACGTTAACAGCGCCTCAAGGAGTAGAAACACTAACTCTTTCTGGTGTTGGTTTTATAGGTTATTACGTGGCAAATCATACTTATCAAATTGTAGATAGGCAACAAACAAATGAATTAGTTTTAAAAATTACAGATGGTAATAATGAATTTGACTGGTGGTTTACTTTAACTTCTGAAGAGCCTCAAACAGGTACAACTTATGTATTTAATAATTTAGTTTGGGAAGATGATTTTACAGTTAACGGAACTCCAGATGTAACAAAATGGACGTATGATATTGGTACAGGAAGTAATGGATGGGGAAATAATGAAGAGCAATATTATACAGATAGAGCTGAGAATGTAGTAGTAGATAATGGGAATTTAATTATAACAGCCCAAAGAGAAGATTTTATGGGGAGTAGTTATACTTCTGCTAGATTAAAAACACAAGGGTTGTATAATTTTAAATATGGTAGAGTAGAGGTAAGAGCAAAATTACCTGGAGAAGCAGGAACATGGCCAGCAATATGGATGTTAGGAAAGAATTTTCCTGTAGTAGGTTGGCCGCAAACAGGCGAAATTGATATTATGGAGCAAACAGGAGCTGATAAAAATACAGTATTGGCAACTTGTCATTGGTTTGATGCATCAAGAGGAGCTAAAGCAGATTATGGTTTAACCACATCGGTTACAGATGTAACAGATTATCATACATATACAATGGAATGGACAGGTGATTTTATAACTGTTTATTTAGATGATGTTGAATATTATAAGTTGGCTAATAATGCAACATTACCATTTAATGAAGATTTTTTCTTATTGCTAAATGTAGCAATGGGAGGAACATTAGGGGGAAATATTGATGCTGGTTTTTCTGAATCAAGAATGGAAATAGATTATGTAAAAGTATATCAATAAATAAGAAAATATTATTTGAATTTAATGTAAGAAGAGATTATCAATGTAATGTTGTTAGTCTCTTTTTTAAACTTTTATAAACGTATGAAGTATTTAAAAGTAATAATAGTAAGTTGTTTGTTTTTAATTTCATGTGAAGAAAAGAACGAGAAACTTATTTTAAATGAGCATTTTAATGACAATATTCTTAACACAAGTGTTTGGAATTATGATTTAGGAAATGGATGTCCGAATCTTTGTGGATGGGGAAATAATGAACGACAACTTTATACTAAAAATAATGTTTATATTAAAAAAGGTAAATTAATTATAAAAGCATCTAAGAAAGATACTCTGTATTTTTCTGGCAAAATACATACAAAGAAAAAGTTTGAGTTTATGTATGGTACTGTTGAAGTAAAAGCAAAACTACCTGAAGGATATGGTTTATGGCCAGCAATATGGATGTTAGGAGGCGATATAGATATAAACAATTGGCCTTCTTGTGGAGAAATAGATATTATGGAATACGTAGGTAAAGAACCTCATACTATTTATACTTCTTTACATAATTCCTCAAGTTTTGGAAATACAATTCATTCTAAAAAAACAATTATAAATTCTATAGAGAAAGGTTTTCATATTTATAAAATGAAATGGACAGAAAAAGCGATTGAATTCTATATTGATAATTTAAAAGTATATGTTTATAAACCTATAGAAAAGAATTCAAAAAACTGGCCTTATAACAAACCTTTTTATCTTGTTTTTAATATGGCTATAGGCGGTGATTTTGGTGGACCTAAAGTAGATGATTCAATATTTCCACAAGAGTTTATTATAGATTATGTAAAAGTATATTCATTATAAAAGGAGTATTAGTTTAAGAATTTAAATATGCTTCTAATAATTTAGTTTCTAAAATATGCCCACCATCATGATTTATAAATTCTATTTCAGGGAAATAAGAATGTAAACGATCTTCTTGTTTTTTTACATTTTTAGGATCGAAAATTTCATCATTTAAACCTACACTATGTACTGTTTTTAAATTTGGCAAATGAGTAAAACTTGTATCATTCAATTCCTTAGGAAAAACGCCCGAAATCATTATTAGTTTATTGCAAAACTGTTTGCGTAAAGCTAACCAACGCGAGGCAATACTAACACCTTGTGAGTATCCTAATACAATAAAATTAACAGTGTTAAAATCAATGTTCTCGTTTTCAACAAGAGCATCTACGTAATTAAGAACATTTTGAGTTTCTATTACAGTGTTTTCTCGAGTTAACCATGAAGCACCTACACGTTTGTAGCTGCTGTCTTTGTAATATTTAGAAGGAGCTTGCGGACAAATAATATAATTTTCATCGGATGGTAATTGAGAAAAATGTCGAATAAAAAAGCGACTTAAATAACCAATGCCATGAAAAACTAACCATACATTTTTAGTGTTATTTGTATACTCATTTAATGTTTCATAAGTATTTACGTTTTTATATACTACAGATTTTTCCAAGTGTGTTGTTTTACAGCAAAATTAAGATAAATAAAAAATGAATTCTAAAGTAATTGATATAAAAAAACAGGAGCATTAATTTAATATGAATCGAAAATGATGTATCATAAAAAAAGAAGCTGCCCCCCCAGACAACCCCCTTTAAATATTTATTGATTAGACGAGATAAATTTTAAAAATTACAAAATAGAATAGGGGAAAAACACCTTTTATAAAAGTAGCCGTAAAATAAAAAAAACTATCCAAAAAGGAGAGTTTAAATTTTACATCTGAGGATAATTTGTCCCAACCAAAGTACTCTAACTACTACAGAAATGAAAATACAGTAAAATTTGAAACTGAATAAATATTAATTAAAGAGTAATAAAAACAGTACACCAACAAAAGTTGTTGCAAAAAAAGTAATAGAAATTCATTGACATAATTGTGGTAAGTAAAAAAATAGTATTTTTAAGTTTTAAACACCTTAAGTACTTATATAC
>CALISK010000230.1 GCA_938041625.1 uncultured Tenacibaculum sp.
TGGTGAATAGTAGTAAGAAACAATTGACCTTATTTTTAATGGTAATTTAAAGACTTTTACAACCAAAATACCTTTCTTTCGAAAGGTTAGGAATCGAACCTAAAAGAAGTAAGTCTTTATTGACCATTATTTGTGGAACAGGTGGGACTCGAACCCACGACACAGGCACCTTAAAGTATTGAAGTAAATATATATTGACCTATGATTATGGTAATTAATAAACATTCTTGGACTCGAACCAAAACCTTGCGGTTTAACCTATTTGAAGTATGTTTATTTTGACCTTAAAATGAAATATAGATAATCTATATATTTATTTCCTTGCTCTACCAACTGAGCTACTGTTCCGTTTTTAGATGATTTTAAAACTAAGGTAATTCTGTTTCTAATTTCAAGTGACAGTTGAGTGAGCATACGCTCGTGAAGTAAGAAACAATTGACCTTAGTTATATCATCTATATTTTATGTTAATGAACTTTAATTCTTTTTTCCATTACCTCATTATACACCTTGCTATAATGAGGTTGCTACTTTTTTTTTCTAAACAATCGTATTTACATTATTTCCCTTTTAATTTTCTTTTTCCACCCTTTCCCCCTCTTCGTTTATTCCTTTTTCATAACAACATTGCAAATATTCAACTGTATTACGCATTCTTTTTGCGTAATACTTTTTTTTGTGAAACAAGTAGGATTCGAACCTACGACCCCATACTATAGAAGTAAGTTAAATTTGACCTTATACTATTAGATAATTATCTAACTTAAAAAGGTATGTGCTCTAACCACTGAGCTACTGTTTCGTTTTTAAAAGGTAATTTTATTTCTTTTTCAAACCCTAATTGATTGGCAAAGCCGAGAAGTAAGAAATAATTGACCTTTTATTTTTATCCTATGTTAATGAACTTTAATTTTTTTGCCTCACTATACGCCTTGTTATAATGAGGCTACTACTTTTTCTTTTCAACTTTCTTTTTCAATTTCCCCTATCCGACATTCTATTTCTTTTTCTTAATAACACTGCAAATATTTAGCTCTATTACGCATTCTTTTTGCGTAACAACTTTTTTTATTAAAAAATTTAGAAATAGTGAGGTTTTTACTCATATTTTTGGATACAAACCAATGTTTTATCTCTTAAACTATATTTCTAAACTTAATTGTTACATCAAAAAAGCAATCTGTTCATCACTTAAATCATTAACTAAACAGAAGTACCTTTTTTACAAGTGTTGTTGCTTCTCTATTAAGCGTTTTTGTCATTAATTTTTGACGTTCTTTTTCAATAGTACTCCACTCCTTTTCATAATCTTTTTTAAAATCTATAAAGGCATCTTGTGATAGTAAACCAATAGTTTTACCAGTTTGTTTAGGGGTAAAATCTCCTAGTTTACTTTGTACATTCATCAAACGATTTTTGTTTATATAACTCAAAAGGTTTGTAACAATCACTTTTTCTTTATCTGAAAACGGAATTATACTCTTAGTTGCTCTTATTCCTGATCTCGTATTAGTTCTTTCTGACCATTTCTCATTTTTATTTTTAAAAATTACACGAGTTCCGTTATTAAATCGTTTACTTTTTATCGGTTTAATAATTACTCCTTCACAAACATTATCTTCAATTTTTGGAAGGCCTAACCAATCCGCTATTTTAGAGTTAAACTCATTCGGATATTTCAAACATTCTTCAAACGTACCTTCAAAAAGTGTTTTAGCATAAAACAATTTTACTTCCTCAAAAAAAGTATTTGCTTCATCTACATTTAAATATTCTTCTTGATTAATACAAATATCAAAAGCATAAAAATCATTTTCTGGTGAGTAAAAAACCCCTTTCTGAATTTTAACCATTCCTTTACTCTTTTTTACTTCAGAATGTTGATAATTACCTCCAAATAGTTCTCCAAAAACACTTATAGATTCTGTGTCCGGATGTGCTTTTTTTACTAGTGAAAACAATTCTTTTACCGCTTTTTCATATTTGTTTAAAACGTATTCATAGTTATTAAAATTTTCATCTTTTACTATAATTCCGCTACGCTTTGCTACTTCTATGTTTGTACCGTTTGTAATAAATGAAAAATTTGCTCCATGTACTTTTTCTTGTACTACGTAATTCTCTTTATGATACTCATGAAAATACACTTGTTCTATTTGTTTTTCACGGTACGTATTTTCTATACTATTATATTTTTTAAACATGATTTCTTTCTTTTTTTAACTTATTACTAATTCTATTTCGTGCTGCACTTGTTGTAGAAGAGAGATTCGAACTCTCAATACCTTTATCTTGGCTATTATTACCTGCTATTCCTACTTTTTGGTCATAAAAAAAGCGCCTCGTTTCGGAGGCGCTTTTTTTATTTTTATATGTTTTTACTACATATAGCGATTCCTCCTATTCTTAAAAATTAATGCTAATACCATATTAAAGCCTCTAGCTTCTTTTAATTTAGTATTCCAATCAAATTGTATGTTATTTATATATAGTGTCATTGTGCGACTTTTATTTTTGTTTTATTGCGGTGCAAATATGTAAACTTTTATTTAATTACACAAATAAAAACAAATTTTAAACCATTGAATTACAAGTTTTTAAACCAAAAAACAACAATAAACATCCTGTCCGTTTTATACGGACTATTCTCTTTTTATGTAACAGTATGGTTAACAATCAATTGCTGTTTCAACTATTTTATATGATTCTATTTAATTTTTAATAATTATTTTTATTTTTTTCATAAAAAAAGCGTCCAAATTTAAATTTGGACGCTTGTAACTTATTTTTTGTTGTTATTTATTATCTAAATTATAATAAAATTATTACATAACATCCTTTCACCGCTCATCGAATTTAGAAGAGCGCCGTAGAATTTTTGATCTATTGCTTCAATGTTATGTAATCTTTGTTTTTTCATTTGTGCTGCAAATATGCAATTATTTTTTGATAAACTTATCGTTTAATAAACAATCAATTATTAAAGTAGCAATATGTTACTCTCTAATACATCTTTCATTTATATTTTTTCTATTCATAATAATATAAAAAGTTCATGCATAAAAAATGCGTATTACACAATTATATATAATACGCATTTTTATTAAGAATCCTTTTAATTTTTAAGAGCATAACTTGCTGCTCTTCCAAATTCTGATAAATATGTAATCATTGTTTTTGATACATTGTTAATTCTCCTAAGTAATAATTTTCCCATGATATTTAAATTTTAATAATCCCAGGTCGAAGATACAAATGATATACTATCTGATCAACAGTGTTTTACCCCTTTTTATTGTTTTATGTTAAAAAAACCACTTTTTAATTAAGTCAAACATAAAAAACAAGTGTTTTTGTTAGACACTTAACAATTAGTTTACTTTAAACTAAATAGTTACTAAATAAGTATAGTTAGAAGACACAAAACTCTCTAAAATATTACACCAACTATTTATTCTATCTAAAATCCATGCATCAGAAGTTACCCCAACATGATTAGTTACTGCTATTATTTTATCAGGATTGTTTTCTAAAATAACTTCCCAATTATAATTGTTTTCCTTAGCAAGCTGAAGTAATTTCATTTTCATTCTTCCACTATTAGAAACCGGTTTATCAAAAACCCAAATTACTTTTTCTACTTTATATTTCTCGAAAAAATCAGTAAACATTGTTATTGCTAACTCTGTTTGATTTACGCTTTTATAAGTTCCATAAATTGAAGATATATCTCTAAAAGCTCCATCTTTTCCTTTAAATAAATATGCATTTGAAAGTAAACTCTCTAAAATAATTATTTGATTAAATCCATCTATAATTAAGGTTTCCCCTTCTAGATCATCATAAATAACTTGAGATTCTTTTCTATTGCTAACTTTTGTCTCTCCTGCTGACATTCCTTTAATTGCCTGTTGTTGTCGTTTATTCAATTTATATCGATTACCGACCAACTCACAAGAAGAGGATTCCCCATAGCCTCTTTCTAATAAAAATGACATATCATAAACTGCTTCTTTTATTTTTCGTTGCATAAAAGCTTCTCCAAATAAATAATCATCTCTTCCTTCTTTTCCTCTATTTTTAGCCATGTTATATTGTTATATAATTTAGATAAGTATTTTTAGTTTCATTTATATCTGGAAATGATAAAAAACTAAAACCTTCTTCTATTAGATTTATAATTGGTTTTATAGATAATTCTGGAACTTCCAACTTATTTATATATTGATTATCAAAATTTAATTGATATACATTATAATTACCTATTTTGTTTGAAGACCATTCTGTAATATTTTGATCAAAAAAATACCAATAGCTTCCTTTTCTAGTAAAAGCTGTTAAATAAAGTTCTTTTTCTTTATTATAAAAATTAGGTAAATGAAATAATATTTTTGAAGAAAAATCAATTAAACTAAATTCAATAATAGAAAAATCGCTTTTTGAATTAATATCTCCATATGGCATAAAAAATATAGTATCCTCATCTTTTTTAACAAAAGATTTATTCTCTAAAAAAGGAAACTTTGTTTTGTTGCTTTCTGAATTATATTTAAAAATAATATTTCCTTTAAAATCAAAAACTACTATTTGAGCATCTCCAAAAACAGAGTTACTATCTAACATACTGTTGCTATACGATACAATTATATAATCTTTAGTTGCTATAATTTCTTGAGGGGAACCTATAAAAAAAGTACTTTTTATAGATCCTTCATTATTTATAATCCAACAATTATTTGAGTTTTTAATTCCATCTCGATTAATTAATACAAAAAGATCTTCTGATATTATTTTAATCATTGGAGATAAACCAAAAACAATATCTTTAACCTCTATAGAACCTATATTTCTATAAATATTTGAATTTTCATCTATATACATAAAATCATTTATAGAATTAAAATCCATACATTCAACTCTATTATTTAAACATATTTTAGTCAAATCCACTTTTACTGATTTCTATTTTTTCTGATTATAAAATTTATTCCTTATAGAAACTAACAGCTCATTAATATTATCTAAATCAGGTTTTTCTTTAAAATTAGATGTTTCATAAACTACCTCTAACTCTTTTCTCATCCCTTCTGCCTTTATCACTAAATCATCATACTCAAATTCTGCATTCTTGATTGCTAATAAAAAATCTCGATCTTTTCTTCTTACATTAATTGTTCCATCTTTTCCTATTTCTTTTGCCATATGTAACAAGCGAAACGTATGCATCATGTTTTTTGCATCGTAATTTTTGTCATGTGAAATATTACTCTTATAACGCTCATCATTTCTTTTTTCTACCCAATCCCAATATTCTTTATACCTCTTGC
The DNA here is from genome assembly GCA_938041625.1 of uncultured Tenacibaculum sp. GTDB lineage: Bacteria > Bacteroidota > Bacteroidia > Flavobacteriales > Flavobacteriaceae > Polaribacter. The sequence goes on from CALISK010000230.1 coordinate 5,328, forward strand.
AATAGGTGGAATATCCTTCTAAATTACAATATAACAAAGCTATTGGCTCTTCTTCATTAGGTATAGAACTTGCACACACTTCATTCGCTTTTTCTCTTGAAATTCCTTGATAATTTAAGGATTCGCTATAAAATAGATTAAAGCAGTTTTTCATATTTGGTACTTTAGCTAAACCACAATTTTCTTTTAAATACCCTCTTTCTTTTAAAAACTTTTGTAAGTTTATTGATTCTTTAGCTATTCTAATAGTGCAGAAATCTTCTATTGTTTTACGTTCTTTTTCTACGGGGTTTACAATTTTCTTATTTAATCCTCTTGCTTTTTTAATTTGTGTAAAAGCATAGTTAGCAAACGTATTCTTACATAATTTTGATAAGAAATACTCTTTCTTAATTTCATCAAATAAGGGATCTTTGTGTAAAATACAATCTTCTGGCATGTTTAACATTTCTATTATATTTGGATTGTTTTTTGCACACAATTCTATAAACTTTCTTAGTTCATAATAAGCAAGATCATTCGTTTCATTATTTATTTGTCCGATATAATCTAAAGAATAAAATTGTTCTTTAGGTAAAATATATACCCCTCTAATATCTGTATCTGAAGTTGGTGTTTGTAAACCATACGCTCTACTACCACTAATACATTCAAAAATGATAGTTCCTGATTTTTTTAATTCTTCTAGTGTCATAGTTTTATTTTTGTAAGTAAAAACAAAGAGTCTTTCTCATTTAATTTCTTATAATATATTCTAATTTAAACATACTTTAAAAAGAAGTTATTAAAAGCTTCTTGATTCGCTTTCTTATTTACTAAATTATTTTTTAAAGAATTATTTTCTACTATAATATTTCTAACCAAAGTAATTAATTCTTCATTTACATGTTCTTTACTTTTTTCTATTCTTTTCCCTTTTAGTTGAATTAACTCATCAATTTTACTATGATAACTTTGTTCTACTAATTCATACATTTCTTTAAAATATACAGGAGGAATCGTTTCCTTTTTAGCGATCCAATTTGTACATAAAGCTGTACGAATAGTATAAAAAAAGCTTTTTAGTGTCATTTTATCTGTACCTAAAGTTTCTTCAAAACCTTTATTCATTGCATGAAAATGATGAAATCCAGATATTGGATTAAAGTTAGTTTCTGCTAAATTTCTTAATTCATTTAAAAATTCATCATTCGCTCTATAAACGATTGGTGAAAACAACCAACCTGTAAACGAAGCATTCGATTTAGCCAGTAAACGTAAAGCCTTTCTAATATCCCAGCCAGATCCATCTAACTCATCTTCCGTCATAAATTCAATAGTATCTTTAGTTTCCCAAAGGTTTAAATACCAATTTTTTTTATGCTTATATACAAACCGGATGTCGTAATCGGAATCTGGAGAAGCAAACCCCCAAGCTCTACTCCCCGATTCTACTGCAAATAAAATTTCGATATTGTTTTCTTTTTCTACTTGCGATAAATATTCTAATATTCTTTTCTCCATTGTTTTTTTCGTTGGCTTTTCCAATTTTTTTCTGGCCTTGTACAATTAACAGTTTCAAATTCGTGTGGAAAACACCGTTCACAACCTTGTTCTTTGCCTATTTTTATTCTAGAAATTTTGATCCCAGATATTTTTCTTGGAAAATCTATTAATCCATACTCGTTTAATCCGAAAGTTTCTTTAAATCGTTTAAACTTTTTCATTTTGTATTAAGTTATCTATTAAAACTTAATACGGTGTTCCTTTTTTTGTTTGCATTTTTATTTCTTTAATTTATCTTTTCCTAAATAATTTCTACAAGACTTACTTTCTAACTTAGGACTGTGTTTTCTACACATTATCTCTAGTTGATATTCTAGATTTATATTTTCTTTATATGTAGCTTTAATACTACACAATAAAGGTATTAATTCATGATTTTCATTGAAAATGTTGTACTTTTTTTTAATAAAAATATTAACGTTTGAAACATCTGAAATAGATAAACTATTCTTCTCTATTTTATTTTTCAATTTCTTATTATAACCTTTAATCGAATTAATAAATTCAAGATTTTCAGGCAAAATCGTGTTTTTTAATAAATCTATTTTTATTTCAGAACAATTGGTATCTATAAGTAAAGCATATAATTTGCCTATTCCCCAATAACCATTTACATCGTTATTTCTACTAATGAATGAGTTTAATAATCCGTTTAAAATATTTTTAAGTTTTCTTTCCATTTATAGCTTTTTAATTTACCACAATGGTTTTAATGAAACCTTATTTTCATCAACTCCTACAAATATTGGAAAACAACAATCAGAAATTAAAGTACCAATATCAAAATTGCATGTAGGACAAACTTGATTTAAATTTCCAAAATTACTAGGACCACAACAACCGTGGAGTCTTGATTTATTAGTATGATTTTTAAGTTGAATACTTTTTGAATGAATTAAATATTTAATAGGAATGTTAAACCAAAAATCTGTTTTTGAAACTTCAATATATTTATTTAACAATAATAATTCTTCTTGATCATCATATTTTAAGTTTTTAATTTCTGATTCTTCTAATAAATTATTTGTTAAAATATGATTACATTTTTTACAATATAATTTCATAATTAATCTTTTTTATATGGTAAACTTATTTCCTTAATCATATCAATACATTCATTATTACAGCTAAGCCTATTGTTTATAGAAACAAAATCTCCGTAATTCAATATACTTTTTAACCACTTATCTCTTAATGCATTTAACTGTTCTTTATCCTTTATTGAAATTTCTTTCCTACAAATAAAACTAGAAAATTTCGGGAAATAATTCATAACTTCTTCTTTTGAATACACTTCTATATTCTTAGATATTAAAAGTAGATTTTGGATGACATAAAAAGCTATTATCTTCCATATATCTTCATCTTTTGTATTTTTCTGATTGAATGAATTAAAGTTTGTAAAATCTATTTCTTTTAATACTTCTAACTTATATTGAAAAGGGTGTATTCCTTTTAAAATAGGTTTAATTTTAGTTCGTAAATCGGTTCTAGTTAACATCGTTAAAACAGTTCTTACAGCTTTATAAACAGCTAATGTTTTATTTCTTTCTAATCTTCTATTAATTGGTAATTTAAACCATTGTTTGTGATTTTTATAGGTATCTAAAAAAGCATTATTTAATGAATCTACCCAAGATTTAGTATATATTGTATCCACTAAAACTTCATTTTCTATCACTACAAATATGGCATTCCAATCTAAGTTGAAATCTAACATTAACTGTTTTAACTTTTGTTTTCGAGCTTCCTGTTTTACAGGCATTTCTTCTTTTGAAATTTGAATAATTACATCAATATCTGTAGAACTAATAGATCCATATTGATAATATAAATAAGGAAAATTAGCAACTTTTTCTAATTTAGGTTTCATTTTAAATGTTCTTTTTTGTTTTACAAACAAACTGTTTTATGTATTCTTCTAAAATTACTGAAGTAGCTTCTTCTCTTAACAAATAGCTTTTCATTTTTGGAAACTTTTTCACAATACTTTCTTTAGTATATAACTCAATACCATCATATAAAGCTAAGGTAATTCCTAATTGAAAAGCGATTGTTTTGTATACTTCTATTTTAGTTCCATTTTTACCAAAATCATCTATTTTTTTAAGATCGATTTTTTCTAAGAAATCAATTTTAGTTATCAAATTTCCTTTCAATGACATTTTTGCTTCACTACGCAAAGGAGTTCTTGTAAAATAAGAAACTAATGAGCGTGCGCAGCGTTCAATTCTAGCATTTAAGTCTCTAGATATTAATTGATTTATATGATTTTCAAATTTCTGATTATGTAAATCATACGTTGTATAAAGTGCATTATTAAGCTCATCTTCTACTCCTTTAAAGCAAGAAACAACAACTCCTTTATCTAAAATAGCTAAATTGGCATTTATCTTTTTTGATGTTTTTATGTTACTTTCATTAATACAAGCAATTGTTTTTTTATGATTTTCATCAATACTAGATAAACTAGCTACAAAAAAGCAAACATCTAAGTCTAAAGAGCTTTTAGAGCCAAAAATTTGATATGAATTTTTCATTTTATATCATAAATTATCTCGACCCAAGGATACGAGGTATCTATAAGAATTTTTATTTTTCGTTTTGAGTCAAGCCTTGAAGAATTACCCCTTGCGATTAAAAATCACCATAAAATACCTGTAAACAAGATAGATTTAGTTTTTTTCTCCATAAATCAACTACCTGATTTCTGTCATCTAATACAAATTCAACAAAATAATTTGGCTCAATTTCTTTCACAAATAATTCCTCCTTAATAATAGCATCTTTTCTATTATCTTTTGTTGTACGCATCCAAAGAGCATCGTATTCAACTTCATATTTCTTTAACCATGATTCTGTTTCTGGCTGGTATTGACCATCTCTACCAGACAATAGTAAAATTTTATAACCTAAATTTTTATAATTCTTCACTAAATTAACAATGGCTGTGTTTGGTAAATCTTGTTCACACTTACTACCATCAAAAGGACTTCTATTATTTATTAAAGAAAGCGTACCATCTAAATCGCAAATAATTGCTTTTGGTAATGTTTCATCTTGCTCTCTCACTTCATTTTTAAGCTTTTTATCCGTTTTTAATTGCTTATGCATTTTTAAAATAACTTCTCTACCTACATGCTTCTCTCTATTTGCATCTCTTCGTATCGCTTCTTCAACATCTATTTCCATTAATTTAACTTCTACCTTTACAGCATGACCTGTTTCTTTAGTATATTCTTTACCAATTTCAGAAATTCTTTCAAAATTTGAATTTGAGATATTCGTGTCATCTACAATCACATGTTTACCATCTACAAGTGCTTGTTTTATTAAAAAATCACGCGTTTTTTTTACAAACTTCTCATTACCTTTTGTAAAATGGTTTGCGTCTAACATTTCACGTAAACTATCTCTATTAATACGTTTATACATTCCTGGGGTCTCCAAAACTAATTTTTTTGCATAAGTTGATTTTCCTGATGCTGGAATTCCTTTTAATATGATTATTTTTTTCATTTTTCTATTTTTTAATTGAATTCATTAGAATATGCTTTTTCAAATTTTGGTCTAATTTTTTTCCAAATAATTTGACTGTAATCTTTTTTGTTTTTCATAGCAAATAAGATCGCTGTATGTGTACATGTTTTAAAATATACAGCAGTATCTCTATCTGTATCTAACACTTTATATTCTAATTTTGCTTCATTTTCTATTTTATTAAATTTAAGTTTTAAATCTGATTCTACTTTTTTTACCCATTCAAAAAATTCATCAGGCACATCTTCTATCCATTTTGTTAAACTACCTTCTTCTTTTAAAGCTTCCCAAATCGTTAAAGACGATATTTGAGTTACAATTTTATGTAACTTAACATATTCTGTAAACTTTACTTTTACTCTAAATCCGTTTGAAAATTGGATTACAAATCCTTCTTTATTTTTCCAATTCAATTTTTTTAATTCTTCAATAGAATTATAATTATACACTTTAGGTAAAGGAAAACCTATATTTTTCAATTCTTCATTTATAGCTGTTTGCGTATCTATAATTGCTAATAAAACTAACTCTTCTTCACTACCATAATCTACAATAATTCTATTTTCTGGATAAATAATCTCAAAAACATACGTTTTATTTTTATCTAAATTTTTAATAGTTTTTATGTATTTACCATTTAATAATTCATTTGCCTTTAAAGCTTGTTTACTATTAAAAGAACCTCTTGTTGCTATATATGGAGTATTATCTAACCAATATAAAATACCTAAAGATCCATCCATCTTTTCAAAAATTTTGAAAGGTAGTTCAGGTAATTTATCGTAACCTATTTCTTCTATATTAAAAAACTTAGCTATCGGGTTTGCTATAATATTATATGCTTCATCTAATATCAACCCTCTGCATTGCAATGTTTCTTTAGTCCAATATGCTTCATATTGTGCTGCTTGTGTATAATTATATATATACAAATTTGCTTTAGGGTGCTTACATTTATGAATATATCCTTTACTAATAGCCTCTTCTAATTTTTCAATATTTAAGATGTTCGTTTTCATTTTATTTTTAATTACGCTACAAATATTCGACATCATTACGCAGTCATTTTACTTAGTTGTTTTTTATTTTAAAAATCATATAGAATTAAAAATAAATGTCTGTAAATCAATTTTTATATACTTTTGCTGTCATTTAAAAATTGTATTCAAAAAAACTTAAAAATGAAGATTAAAACTTTTTCTATTATTGTTTATGGAATATGTATATTATTCTCTCTACAAACTAAAGCTCAAGATACTCCTAAAAACTGGCATTTGTTAGATGAAAATACAGATAATATACCTGGTATCAGTTTACAAAAAGCTTATGAATTACTAAAAAAATATAACAAAAAATCGTCTCCTATTATCGTCGCTGTTTTAGATTCTGGATTGGATATTAACCATGAAGATATTGCACCAATTCTTTGGAAAAATAAAAAAGAAATCGCTAGTAATGGTTTAGATGATGATGGTAATGGTTATATAGATGATATAAACGGATGGAATTTCATTGGAGGTAAAGATGGAAAAAGTATTGAAGTTGAAACCTTAGAATCTACGCGCTTATATAAAAAATACTTAACACAATTTAAAAATAAAAATAAGTTTACAATAACTAACAACGAATTAGAAGATTATAAACAGTTTTTAAAGTTTAAAAAAATATTTGAAGAAGGTAAAAATGAGTTATCATCTAATATTAAAAAGAATAAAGAAGAATATGAGTTTTTTTATAAATTAATTCCTCCTTTACAAAAAGCAGTCGGTAAAAACTCTTTTAGTAGTAAAGAATTAAGAAAAACAAAAATTAAAAATAGAGATTTAGATAATCTTAGATCTAACTTTTTTAGAATTATAGAAAGAAATACTAGTAAAAATCTTACTTCAGAAAAATTAATTAAACATTATGAAGAAGTTGCGACTAGAATGGAATCTTTACAAACAAGATTAGAATTCAATTATAGTCTTGATTTTGAAGGCAGAAAAATTGTTGGTGATGATATTACTAATTTAAATGAAAAAATATATGGTAATAATGATGTTACTAAAAGATCTGAACATGGTACTCATGTGAGTGGTATTATAGCTGCCGTTAGAAATAACAATATTGGTGTGAATGGTATTGCTGATAATGTTACCATTATGCCTATAAGAAATACTCCTATGGGAGATGAAGCAGATAAAGATGTTGCAAATGGAATTAGATATGCAGTAGATAATGGAGCAAAAATTATTAACATGAGCTTCGGAAAAGACTTTTCTCCTCATAAAAAAATAGTTGATGAAGCTGTATTGTATGCTAAAGAAAAGGGCGTTTTATTGGTACATGCAGCAGGAAATGATAATAAACACACAGATTATTTCTTTAATTATCCTTCTGCTTTATTATTAAATAATACTGTTGCTAGTAATTGGATTGAAGTTGGCGCTAGTTCTTCTGAATTAAATGAAAAATTACCTGCTACTTTTTCTAACTATGGAAAGTATTCTGTAGATATTTTTGCTCCTGGAGTTGATATATATGCAACATTACCAGGTAATAAATATGATACAAGAAGTGGTACAAGCATGGCTGCTCCAGTAGTATCTGGCGTAGCTGCATTATTACTTTCATATTTTCCACACTTATCTCCTGAACAAATAATAGAAATTATTACCAAATCTGGAAAAAAATATACAATGAGTGTATTGCAACCTGGTAGTGATGAAAAAGTATTATTTTCTTCTCTTTCTAAAACAGGAAAAATAATAAATGCATATGAAGCTGTAAAATTGGCTCTTGAAAAAGAGAGTAAAAAGTAATAAAACTTATTAATTTTACACAAAAATGTCCTTCTAAATTTAGAAGGACATTTTTTTACTGGTTATTTTTTGATTTTAGTTTAAACTAAAACTAATCGGGAAACTATATGCTACATTCACTTTTTTACCTCCTTTAATAGCTGGCTTAAATTTTGGTAATTTTTTAATTAAATTAAATGCAGCCGATTCTAATATTTTTCCATTATCTGGCCCTTTAGTTTTTATATTTATTACTTCTCCTTTTGCATCAATTATAAATTTAACATTTACAGTACCTTGAATATTATCATTGATTGCGCTAGTTGGATATGCAAAATTCTCCTGTATATGATTAATTAATTCTTTGTTGAAACATTTAATACTTTTATCTCCTGAATTATTACATGATTTAAACTGTGGTAATTTTTCTATTTGATTAAAAGAATAGATTTCTTTTAAATCCTTTTTTTCTACATTCTTCTTAATATTGCTTCGTCTTACTCCTGGAATTTTAAAAGTAATAGGTAAGCCATATTTAACAGTAACTGCTGTTCCACTATGTTTTCCTGGTTTAAATTGAGGTAATTTTTTTAATATTCTTTTAGCTTCTTTTCCTAAAGCTTCTCCTTTATATGGAGATACTATTTTCATTTGATCTACATTACCTTTATTATTAATAACAAAATGTACAAATACTCGTCCTTGAATACCTCTATCATAAGCATCTTCTGGATACATTAAATTTTTTCTAATATGTTTAGACAATTCTTTCTTGAAACATCTTTCCTGAAGATATATTGGAGAATTTTCACATGATTTAAATAATGGAATCTCATCAACAAAATTGAATGGTACAATTTTTAAGCCTCCCGTTTTATCAAAGCTTAAATCATTCATTTTTGATATTTTCTTTTTCATACTTGCCAATTTATGAGTATGATTATTTGTTACAACACCAGTAGCTTTATCTCGCTTTCTTAAAACCCTTTTTCTTGAAACAACGTTTACAACTACAGCTTCTGTATTTGAGTTTTCAGTATTCTTTTTCGATTCAACAGAACATTTTGTTATACTATTTAAATCTAGTAATTGTTCTTCTACATTTTTTTCACAAGTTTTAGATTGTGATGAAATTTGTGCTGGTAAAATTGCAATAGATAATAGTAGTAGTAATCTAAACATCATAATTAGGGGATTTGGGATTTTATTAATATGAATTTAACAAAAATTAATACTATCTAACATCTATAAACGCAATAAAAGTGATTCTCTTCTGTTGAATAACCAATTTATATAGATGAATGGTATATTTTAATCTGTTAAAAAAGAAGTGATTTCTGTATAATAAATATTTTCTATTGTTTACTTCAATAAATGCTTTTATTAAAAAACACCAACTTTGTTACTTAATGATAAGTGTAATTATTTAACAACACATTTATTACTACTCTCTTTTTCTTTTAAAGTTATTACAATAAAAAAAGACCAGAAACATCTGGCCTTTTCAAAAAATATGGTTTATTATATTATTTTAATGAAAAATTAATTGGAAAGTTATATTTAACACTTACAGCTTTACCATCTTTAGTTGCTGGCTTTAATCTTGGTAATTTTTCAATTAACTTAACTGTTGCGTTTCCTAAAATATTAGCTCCTTCTGGTGATTTGGTTTTTATATTTGCTACATCTCCATTCTTATCAATCACAAATTGAACATAAACTTTACCTTGTATATTATTAACACTTGCTTCTTCAGGATAAGCAAAGTATTTATTTATATGAGTAATAAATTCCTTATTAAAACATTCAATAGAATTATTACTAGTACATTTATTAAATGTAGGTATTGCAGTTACTTCGCTAAATCTAAATATTTGCTCTGTACTATTTACTTTTTTAACTTTTCTTACATTTGATGGTTTTTTTCCTGGTATTTTAAATGTAATAGGAATTCCATACTTTACTTTTACAGTTTTCCCATTATGTTTACCTGGTTTAAATTTTGGTAGCTTACGAATAATTCTTGCTGCTTCTTTTTCTAACAACTCACCTTTATAAGGACCTCGTATATTTAAATCTGCTACTGAACCATCTTTTTCTATTACAAACTGAACTAAAACTCTACCTTGTACACTCTTTCTGTAAGAATCTTCAGGATATTTAAAGTTCTTTTTAATATGGCTAAAAATTTCTTTTTTAAAACATTTTTCTTGTTGATAAATAGAAACACTTTTACAATCATCAAATAAAGGAATTTCTTCTACTAAACTAAAAGGAATTTTTTCCGCAACTTCTTCATTACTTAAATCTAGATTACCTACTAAAGAAGCTTTTTTCTTAAGAGCAGCTAATTTATGAGAGATACTTGAATTTCCAACACCTGTTACTGCATCACGTTTTCTAACAACTCTTCTTCTAGATGTAACTTCTACAGAAACTTTTTTTGTTTTAGAATCTTTATCATTCTCAACAGAACATTTGGTGATACTATTTAAGTCTAATACTGGTTCATCTGTTTTTATTTCACAAGTTTTAGTGTCTTGAGAAAAAACATATAAGGGGAAAACTATACATAAGGATAATAATAATTTATATAACATAGTAAAATGGGATTTTAGGATTGTGCTATCAATTTAAGAAAAAAAAACTAAAAAAACAAGAATATAGAAGATAACCAACTACTATACTGATGAATAACCAAAAAGTAAAGACGAATGGTTTCTTTATATTAACAATTTATGAGAACTCCTTTTCTACAGAATAAGTATATTTACCTCTATTAAGTTTAATATTATTTAAAAAAATTGACTTTAGAAGAACGTTTTCATAAACTATTATTTCAGTATTCGGAAAAAAAAGAATTGATAGATTCATTATGGAATACTATCAATAAAAAATACTCAGAAAATCATAGAGCGTATCATAATTTAAATCACCTTGAAGAGCTTTTTAGTTATTATGATCAATATCATAATAAGTTAGAAAATCCTAATACAATTGCTTTTTCTATTTTTTATCATGATGTTATTTATAACATTTGGAAAAAGGATAATGAAGAAAAAAGTGGCTTATTTGCTATTAAAGAACTATCTCAATTATTCATTTCTTCTGATATATTAAAAACTATTAAGGAACAAATTATAGCTACTAAAACACATGAAAGTAAAAACATTGACACTCAGTTTCTAATTGATTTTGATTTAGCTGTTCTTGGGCAATCTGAAGAAATTTATCAAAAATATACCCAATCTATACGTAATGAGTATAAATTAGTTCCTGAGTTTATGTATAAAAAAGGAAGAGTTAAGGTTTTACAGCATTTTATAGATAAACCTTTTATCTATAAAACTTCTATTTTTATTAATACTTATGAGAAACAAGCAAAGAAAAACCTTGAAAAAGAATTAAATACCCTAAAAAATGGCATCAAATAAAAATGCATTAATACGTTATAAAACGATAGATCAATGTTTTCGTAATACGATGCGAAAATGGACTTTAAACGATTTAATAGAAGCTTGTTCAGATGCTTTATATGAATATGAAGGGAAAGATGTATATGTTAGTAAACGAACTGTACAATTGGATATACAAATGATGCGTAGTGATAAATTAGGGTACAATGCTCCTATTGAAGTCTACCAGCGTAAATATTATCGTTATAGTGAAGAAGGATATTCTATCATGAATATTCCTGTAACAGAAAATGATGTAAAAATCATGAATGGTGCTATACAGATTTTACGTCAGTTCAAAGATTTTTCTTTATTCAAAGAAATGGATGGTGTATTACAGCGATTAGAAGATTCTGTTTATTCTTCTCAAAAAGATAACAAAGCCATTATTCATTTAGATAAAAATGAACAATTAAAAGGGTTACACTTTATAGATCCTTTATATAATGCGATTCAACAACAAAAAATTACAGAAATAGTTTATCAATCTTTTAAAGCAAAAAAAGCAAGTACATTAATGCTTCATCCTCAATTATTAAAAGAATATAACAATCGTTGGTTTTTACTTGCTTATCATAAAAAGGAATATTTAAACTTGGCTTTAGATCGAATACTTAGTTTAAATATTTTAGATGCTGAAGGTTATATTGATAAAGAAATTGATGGTGATGAATATTATAAAAATATAGTAGGAGTTACTGTTGCAAACTCTAAACCTGAGAGAATTGAGTTTTGGATTGACAAACGAAATGCTCCTTACGTAATTACAAAACCATTTCATCATACACAAAGAACCATAGAAGAGACTAATGAAGGAGTTACATTTAATGTTCTAGTCCAAATTAATTTTGAACTAGAACGATTGATTTTAGGTTTTGGCGATTCAATTAAAGTTATAAAACCAGAGCTTTTAAAAAGAAGAATTAAACAAAAATTAAATAGAGCTGTAAAAAATTACGAACACCCCAAAGAACTATTAGATTAATTGTTAAGTACTATATACAAATTTAAACTAGTCGCAATAGTCATCCAAACTAAATAAGGTATTATTAATAAGGTATAATATTTTAATTGCTTTATGTGTTTAAAGGTTATATAACCTATTAATAGCCATAAAAAAACAATTAAAAATAAACCAATTACAGTTTCGTGTTTGTTAAAGAAAAACAAGTTCCAACTTACATTTAATATCCATTGCAAAATGTATGTTACAAGTAATCTTTTATCATATAATTTAAATTTATAACTTAATTGTGTCATATAAAATGAAAAGAGGATCATAATGGTTGTCCAAGCGGCACCGAAAACCCAATTTGCAGGTGTCCAAGGAGCTTTTTGTAAAGATTGATACCAATCTGTTCTAGGACCATCATTCATTAATAAAACGCCAACATACAATGCTAAAAAATTGAAAATTAAAAAAGTTATAAATCGTAGATATTTATTCATAATTGATTAGTTTACTTTTATGTAATCTATAGTTAGTTTAAAGTTTTCTTCTTTTTTGTTACCAATTAAAATAGCAACTTCTTGAATTGTATTTGATGAAAAATTAGCCCTTCTCAATCTATTTCCTCTAAAAGAGGGGTAAAAATCTTTTAAATCTAATGCTATCAATTGCCAATCTGTAGAAGTTTTAAAAGGTTGAACATACCAATAAAACTGATTCTTATCTGATTTAATTCTAAATTGATATTGTTTTCCATCTCCCTTTACTCTAAGTATCAAATTCTTAAAATTTTCTTTTAAATTAATAGAAGTAACATGTCTTGTCATTGCAAAACCCCCATTATTCTCTGTTGAAACTTTTCCTGCAAAAACTCCATTTCCTTCTTTATTTAATGTAGTAAACGAAGAAGAGACTCCTCCCATTACATTATCATTAGTAACACTCCAATCATTAATATCTGTATCTGTGTTAAAATCGAAAATGGTTATACTCTTTTGAAAAATCATGATTATTAATAATATAGAAACTAAAAACTTCATTTTATAATTTTAAACTTACAATACCTGCATCTATAGGAAATACTTGTCCAGAAATTGCAGATGCAACATCAGATAATAAATATGTAGCCAAACTTGCTACTTCCTCCGGTTTTAAAAACTTTTTAAGAGGGTGCCTCATTTGTATACTTTCTCGCTGTTTTTCATTACGCAATAATTTTTCTGCTAAAGTAGTATCTGTTACTGTAGGTGCAATACAATTAAAACGGACTTTAGTAGCAAACTCTCCTGCTAATGATTTTGTTAAGCCTTCTACAGCAGATTTACTAGCAGAAACACTTGCATGAAAAGGCATTCCTAATTTAGTAGCAACAGTACTAAATAAAACAACACTTCCATTATTATTTTTTAAAGATTTAATGTATTTCTGAATTACTTTTACAGCACTCACTACATTAATTTCAAAATCGTTCCTAAAATCATCTAAAGACAATCGATTAATCGGTTTTAAATTAATACTTCCAGGGCAAAAAACCAATCCATGAATATCTTCCTCTATTTCTGGTAATTCATCTTGTAAAACATCTATACTATGATTTGTTACATTTGAATGAGAGTCTCCTTCACTCCTACTAAAATTAATTATTTTATGGTTTTCTTTTAAAGCTTCTACTGTCGCTTTTCCTATTCCTTTACTTCCTCCTACTATTAAAATAGTTTTCATGATATCTGTTTTTTTTATTAAATGAATGCCTCATCCCAAGGGTACGAGATATTCATAAGAATTTTTATTTTTACATTTCGAGGCTAGCCTCTGAAAATTTAATCTTTGGCTATCACCCTGCGATTAAATCCACTCGTTTTGATACTCTAAATCTATTGGTTGATAATTTATATATTGTACAATACGTGGAGATGTTGAATTATTAGGTCTACTTCCATGCGGAAGACAATGATTCCAAATAATTAAATCTCCTACATTTCCTGAAATTGGTTTTTCTTTAAAATGATCTAACAAATTTAATTCCCTAGGATTCATATCTGAATCTAATTGTGTTAACCAAAGTTCTATTTTATTATGAAACCCAGGTATTAAAGTAAAAGCACCTTGATCTTCTTTCGTATCTGTTAAATATAATAAACCCTGAATACCAAATGGTATAGGTTGTTTTAAACTTACATCCCAATGTAAATTAGGTCCTGGAAATTTATAATAATCTGTTTCAGGCGGATTAAAACTCACCCTGTCCATACTTACTAATAATCTATTTGTATTCCAAAGTTGTTCAAACGCTAATCTTATTCTTTTAGATAATCTATTTTTATCCAAAACTTTAGAATTAAACAGTTGAATCATAATCCCTTGTTTTAAAGAATGAGATTGATACCATGTCTCTTTATTATGCATATCAACATCAATCTTATTACATATAAAATCTACGGATAATTGACAATCTTCTTTTGATATTGCATTTTTTAAAACAATGAAACCTTTTTTATTCCATTGTTCAATATCAGATTTATTAAATATTTTTTCTTCAGAAGTAAAATTTTCAGAACTATCTTTTAATATAATCGAATTAAAGTGAGAAATCATTTTTTCTGAAACAGTTCCATTATTTTTAATCCAAACTTCAAAATCATCAAAACTAGCAGACGAACTCATTAAAAACTTTAATGTTGGTTCTAGACCGATACCTAATGTGTTAAAAACAGCATTCATATACTTCCATTCTACTTGCTCTAAATTTTTAGTATTATTTCTTAAACCATCATAATAACTCCATATTTCTTTTAAAAAAAATATTCCTATTACACCTTCTTTATTTAGTTTTACACCACTTGTGTTTTTCATTTTTTAGATATCTAAAAATAAACTATTACAATATTTATATAATTTATTTACGATAATAATTTTAAATCCTACATTCTAGTAATGGATTAAAATCCATTGATTCTATTACTCAATTAATACCGTTTCGATACTTTATTATTTGAAATACTCTTCTGTCTAGAGCATTTAAAACGTCCTTTAGAGAATTCTCGTTTTGCTTGATGCTTTGTAGATCTACCTGACACTCTTTTACGCCATAATCTAAAACTAGAAGGTTTCATTTCTTTACGCATTAAAGTAATAACTTCTTGTTCTTTTAATCCAAATTGATATTCAATAGCATCAAAAGTTGTTCTATCTTCCCAAGCCATCTCTATAATTCTATCTATTTGCCTATCCGTCATAATACTCTAGATTTAAATATTCATTTTTTAAATCGATCATTTTTTCAATGAACTTTTTATTATTAGTATAATTTTTATTTTTTAAGAATTGAATAAAATTTCCGTTTGCATGAATTGTAAAAAAACTTGTATTATATATCACTAACCTGTAATAAGGTATACCCCAAGAATAACGCTCTAAACGATTTGTAAAATGTATTAAAATACCATTAGGTCGTAATTCAATATTCCCATAATTCAATTCACTAAATTGTTTTTGGTTTGACTCTAGTTTAGTGCTTAATTTATTTATTACCAGTCTACTAGACCCTATCCCTTTTAATTTCATCTTTTCAATAAACGAGTATCCTTTACCTAATAATTTATTAGATGCTACTATATACTCTTCATTATTATATGTTGTATTATAAATCATTCGTCTCTTAACATTCTATTTCTACTCATAATAGTGTGCTTCTTTAATATTCTTAAACTCTCTTTTCGTACTTCAGCATTTTTTTTCATATTCCATAAAATATCACTTGCTTTTTTTCTGTTTTCTTTGATATTTACTATAGGTTTAGGGTAGTCTTTCCCTAATTCAAAATTATTAAACTGCTGATCTAAAGGTGTCATTAAATAAGGCTCATGAATAAAAGGAGTTGATAAATTTGCTAATTCTGGCACCCATTTTCTAATAAAAACAGCATCTGGATCATGCTCTTGTCCATTTTTAATAGGATTATAAATTCGTAAATTATTAATACCTGTTTCACCTGCTTGCATTTGTAATTGCGGAAAATGAATACCAGGCTCAAAATCTAAAAATTGTTTAGATAAATGATGTGTCGCTTCTTGCCAAGGTTGCCAAAGAATATGTGTAAAAAAAGAAACTAACATTGCTCTCATCCTAAAATTAATATACCCTGTAGTGTTTAAACATCGCATAGAAGCATCTACTAAAGGAAAACCTGTTTGTCCAGTTTCCCAAGCAACTCTATATGTATCTGAAATTGTTTTTTTAAGCTTGTGATATCCTTTATTCACACTTGCGTTTTCCATAGTACATTCCATTTCAAACTTTTGAATAAAATGTGCTTGCCATCGCAATCGAGAAATAAAAGCAC
Organism: uncultured Tenacibaculum sp.; assembly: GCA_938041625.1. Lineage (GTDB taxonomy): Bacteria > Bacteroidota > Bacteroidia > Flavobacteriales > Flavobacteriaceae > Polaribacter. The sequence goes on from CALISK010000230.1 coordinate 21,942, forward strand.
CTAAATGACGTTTTTTATCTGAAATCTCTTTATTATTTTTTGCTTTTTGAAAAACTTCTCTAATCGATAGATTACCCCATGCAATGTAAGGTGACAAACGACTACAACTAACTCTTGATGCTTCTGGTTTAGAAATATGAAACATATAATTTTCATGTCGTGATTCAAAAAACGATTTTATATATTTCTTAGCCGTTGTAGTTCCTCCGCATTGAAATTTAGTTTCTTTTTCTGTAAACAAATTCATTACATTAAAATAATTAGCTAATTTTTCTATTTCATGTAGTGTAATAAAATCTTTATCTGAAGCTTCAAAATCTAATTGAGATTGATACATATAGTTTTCCCACTTTTCAAACCAATCTTCTCTATTTAATAAACCTCTTAGTACTCCATTATTTATATTTTCAGTCCATTTTATAGAGTTATTTCTACAATAACGATTAAATTCTTTATCTCTATTAAAAGTTACTAGTAAACCTGTCTCTTGATGAGAAAATACATCTGTAACTTTATAACTATTTTGTAATTGATTGAATACAGCAAAAATATCGGCATTCACACATAAAACTTTTGTTTTATATTTAGCTAACTCAGCATTCATATCTTGCAAAGATTGCTTTATAAAATTCCAATGTCGTTTACTATAATGTGGATCATTTAATAAAAGATTTTCAAAAACATATAACAACAATACTCTTTTACCACTTTGTAATGCATTATATATAGCTTCATTATCGTGTAATCTTAAATCACGCTTTAGCCAAACTACCGTTACATCCTCCTTATTATTCATTCTTTATAGCTTTTGTACGAATATTTTTGTTTGTGATAGGTTAATTTCTTTATCTAAATTTTCTAAAAATTGTGAGGCATTATTAAAATGTTCTGATCTTTTTTCTATCCCCATTTTATCTAAATTCGTTATCAACATCTTTAATCGTGGGTTTTTAGATAAAAAGTTGCTATTCTTATCCATGAAATTCCAAAAGAGACCATCCCATATTTTTTGCCAATCACCATTGGGGTAATTACTCATTTTTTTGATGTAATTACTACTACTTATATAAGGTTTTGTAGACATTAATCCTCCATCAGCAAACAAACTCATTCCATACACGTTGGGCACCATTACCCAATCATATGCATCTATAAAAAGTTCCATAAACCATTTATATACTTCATTAGGATTAAACTCACATAACAACATAAAATTACCTAAGATCATTAAACGTTCTATATGATGTGCATATCCTGTTTTTAATACTTTTTTTATCGTATTGTCTATAGGAAGAATTCCTGTAGTACCCGTATAAAATGATGGCGGGATTTTACGTGTATGATTCCAAAAATTTTTAGTTCGCTCTTCCGTTCCTTTTACCTCATAAACTCCCCTTATAAATTCTCTCCAACCAAGAATTTGACGTACAAATCCTTCTAAAGAATTCAAGGGAACATCATTTAAATTTGCATAATCAATTGCTTTCTCAATTACATCATTAGGAGATAATAGCCCTACATTTAATAATGGTGATAAAATACTATGATTTAAAAAATGTTCTTCTTGTACAATAGCATCTTCGTAATCACCAAATTCATGAAAACGAATCTCAAAAAAATGTACTAACCATTCTTCAGATTCCTTATAATTAGTTGGATAAATAGCGATATTACTAAGTGTTCCTATATTTTTAGAAAAATACTTTCCTATATACTTCTCTGCTTCTTTTACATATTCATTAGTATCTGGAAACCTAATTAAAGGAGCTTTTTTATTTTTAGGATATTTTTTTCTATTATCTGTATCATATGTCCACTTTCCTCCTGCAGGATTTCCTTCTTCTATTAAAATATTCCTTTTTAAACGTTCTGCTTTATAAAATGTAGTTTGAAAAAATTTCTTTTTTGTTTCTTTAAAAAAAGGACTTAATTCTTCTTTAGTGTTTAAAAATAATGGATTTTCGTACCAAGTAATTGATATTTTTTTTTCTAAACCCTGAATTCTTTTTTCTAACCAATTATCTGTTGGATTTATAACATGTAACTCTGTAAACTCCTTCTCTATTAATTCATTTATTAATAAACGAGTATCTGCTAATTTTTCATGCGCTTCAATATATCTAACTTTATGTCCTTTTTTTCTTAAAAAATCCTCATAAAACTTCATTGTAGCCCTATGAAAAAAAAGCTTTTGTTTATGAAAATTGTATTGATTAAAGAATAGTGTTTCTTCCACCAAAAAAAACATTCCTATTCCTGGTAGAAAATCAATATTTTCAAATAATTGATGAGGAAAAATTATAGTTGCTTTTTTTATATCCATTAAATTATTCAATACTTAATTATTATTTATTCAGAAATTCAGTACTACTTTAGTTTAACTTATGAGAGTTAATTATTAGATTAAAATAACGTTGGTTGTAACCACATACTTTGGTATTTACCTTTATTATCGTATTTTTCTGCTTGTAATTTTACATTAAATTTTCTATCTCTTGGGTCGTTACCAACTCCTGCTACATATTGCCAATTTCCATAATTACTATGTACATCATAATCAATTAACATACTTTCAAAATAAGCTGCGCCAATTCTCCAATCGAGTAACAATTCTTTGGTAAAATAAGAAGCTACATTTTGTCGTCCTCTATTACTCATCCATCCTGTTTTTAGCAACTCTATCATATTCGCATTTACAAAAGGTTCCTTTGTTTCACCTTGAATCCATTCATTTATAAGTTCTTCATTTCTTTTCCATTCATAACTAACATTTTTTATTCCTTTTATTGTAAACAATTTATTTTGATGCTTTAAAGCTAAATACTTAAAATAATCTCTCCATATTAATTCAAATATTAACCAATAAGTAGATTGATTACTTCCATACTCTGCTTCAAATTTCTTTACTTCCCAATAAATAGTTTGTGCCGAAATAGATCCATTTGCCAGCCATGCAGAAAATTTTGAACTATAGTCTGTACCAATTAGTCCATTTCTTGTTTTTTTATAGAATCCTAATTTTTTAGTAGTAAAAAAGTAATCTTTCAATCTTTTTTTTGCTTCATTTTCTCCTCCCTTAAAAGGAAATGCTGAATTTATAGGTATAGAAAACTCTTTAAACCCTAATTTTTCAAGTGTTGGAGCCTCTAAATTAAAATTAATAAAATGTTCTTTCGGTTTTACTACAGCAAGTAATTGTTCTTCAATTATTCCTTTCTTCTCTATTTCTTTCCTAAAATTGGTAAAAACTTCAGGTATTGATTTTATTTTAAAAGAAATTTTATCTGGATGATATAAAAACTGGTCAAAACTTTCAAAAACAGTAACCTTTTCTGATAATTTGCTTGTAACACTATTAATTTTAATCGTCTCTTCTTGTGTAAATTCTTTTTGTAAAAAAAGAGCATCCGCATTATATGTCAGACAAAATTTAGGTAATATGTCTTGCGGATGCTCGTAAGAAAAGAAAAAAGAAATATTATGTTTTTTTAAATTATCAGATACATTTTGAACTGATTCTATTAAAAACTGTGCTCTGTATTTTTCTGTTTTTTTAAACCCAAATGAAGTTGTTTCAAATTCATTTGGATTAAAACAATATATTCCTATAACACGATCATAATTAACACATGCATCATGTAAAGCTTTATTATTATAAACTCTTAAGTTATTGGTAAACCAAACTATAGCTGTTTTTGTGTCTTGCATTTTCTACTACAATATTTAACATTATCCCAGTTTCTTTCCCATTTTTTTCTCCATGAAAAAGATCTATTACAGCATAAACAAATTTTAGAAGGTAAATGCTGCTTTTTTACATTCTTCATTTTTGATTAACCAATGCTTTTATCATTCCCTTAAACACAAAAGCGTGAAAAGGAAGTACTGAATACCAATATAATCTTCCCCAAATTCCTTTAGGCCTAAAAACCGCACGTTGATATAATTTATTTTTCACAATTTTAAACTCTAGCCAAGCTTCTCCTGGTAATTTCATTTCAGCAAATAAGAGTAAACGTTTCTCTTTTTTATCGGCTAATAATACACGCCAAAAATCTAACGGATCTCCAGGTTCTAAAGAACTATTATGTGTTCTTCCTCTTCGTAAACCTACACCTCCAAAAAGTTTATCTACATAACCTCTAACACGCCATAACCAATTAAAGCTATACCATCCATTTTCACCACCAATAGACCATATTTTATCTATAGTATAGGTTTCATCTATAATTTCTAGAGAGCGAACGTCATTAAAACAGCCATATTTAGGTATTTGAATATGTGTATTTAATTGATCATTAAACACACCACTACTCATAGCATCCTTCCAACTAGAAATAACATCATTCTGTTCTATTTTCTGAAAAGCTAAAGAAACAGCTTCTTTGTATGTTACTGGGACTATATTTAATAATTGATTTATACTACTTTTTTTAGCAACCACTTCTACTTTCATACTATCAACTAATGCTTGTGCTAAGTTAAAAGACGTAGAAGTTACAAAGTACAACCAATATGATGACAGTTTAGGTGTTAATACTGGTAATGTTAAAATATATCTCTTAAATTTTCTTACTTCTGCAAATTGTAATAACATTTGCTTATAAGTCAATATTTCAGGTCCGCATATATCGTATGAATGCTCATATAGTTCTTCATTTTTCAACCCCTTTTCTAAAAAACTCAATACATCTCTAACTGCAATAGGTTGTGTTTTAGTATTCAACCATTTTGGTGTTATCATTACAGGTAGTTTTTCAACAATATCTCTTATTATTTCAAAGGAAGCACTACCGCTTCCTACAATAATTCCGGCTCTAAATGTAGTTAATGAATACTTTTTACTTTTTAATGTATTCTCTACTTGCAATCGAGATTTTAAATGTTTTGACAGTGAATCATCGTTTACAATTCCACTTAAATAAATAACTTGTTTACATGCTGTTTTTTCTACTAAACTTTTAAATTTTAAAGCACATTTTTCTTCTAAATCTTCGAAACTTCCTCCTTTTGTAGACATAGAGTGTATTAAA
>CALISK010000231.1 GCA_938041625.1 uncultured Tenacibaculum sp.
TCAACCTTTCCTCTCGATATTAATGAAGGCAGTTCTTCCCAATTATTATAACTGCTATAAATTTCTTGATTGGTTAAAGAGTTATCTTTAAAAAAGAGACCAAAGAATATAAGAAATACAGCAGCAATAGCAATGACATAATATATTTTAGCTTTAATACTATTAGAATTTTTACTTTCTGTGTTATTAAAATATAGTTCACTGGCGCTTACAATAGCTTTTTTATTATTTTTAAATTCATTAGATTTTAATATAGATTCTAAATCATTTAATTTTTTATTCCCCTTATTTTCTTTAATAAAACCCCAATCATTTTCATTGTATTGTGTTTTTAGTTTTTTATTAATTTTTACAGTTTCAGAAAGTTCAGAGTTATTTTTTATTTGATTTTCAAACGTGATTTTTTCTTCGGTATTCATTTCACCATTTAAATAATCTTCAATTTTTTGGAGTATGTCTTCAGAAAAATTCATAATTCTTTTAATTCGTTAAATCTAATATCTTCTTTTATTATTTCAGTTAGTTTTTTTTTACACTTAAAAACACGTTGCCTTACTACATTTTCGTCATTGTAATTTAATTCTAGCGCAATATCTTTATAGGCTATTTTTTTAAAGAATCTCTTTAATATTTTTTTACAATTATCTGAAATAAGTTCTAGTTTTTCTTGAAAAAAATCCCATTGCTCTTGTTCTAAAGAAGATAGGGCTATCTCTCGTTCCTCAGTTCTTAGTTCAATAGTGCCGTCAATTGTTACCTTATTTTTTGATTTATTTAATTCTCTACGCCATAAATTTTTACAAACAACAAATAGATAGGCTTCAAAACTAGATTTAATTTCGAAAGGTTTTTTTTGATAACGAGCTGTTAATTGCATTAAAGCATTTTGAAAAACATCTTGAGCATCCATATGATCTCCGTTGTTTTTAATTATAAATCGTTTTACATTAGGAAAACAGATTTCATAAATCTGTAAAATTTGTTTTGGGTTTCCATTTAATAGCGCTTTAAGATAAATAGAATTGTTTTTCATTGAAGGATTAAGATGGTGAGGGTAATTTTTAAATTTATTTTAGATAACAAATTTAAAATTATATTTGTCTTAGGGTAACAATTATAATTATTTAACAACAAATAATTATAAATATAATTAAAAATGAGAAAATTAATAGTATTAGTTACATTATGTATTACATTCTTTTATGGATGCTCTAAAGAGGAATCTTTTGTTGAAGAAAATGAAGTAATAATTGTTAAAAAAAAGAAAAAAATAATTTTAGATGCTGCATCTAAATTACCAGGTTGGATTCCTGGAGATGATTTACCAACTTTAGATGATCCTGATTCAACTTCAGGTACAACTTATATTGAAATTTTGGTAGAGTATTATGGAGATGTAACAGAGGAACAAAAATTAGAAGCAAGAAGTATTTATGGTAGTTCAATAAGTATATCTAGTTTTGAAGTATTAGACAATGATTCTGAAATTTGGATAGTTAATGAAAGTTTATATAATTCAACAAATGCTCTACCAGCTTGCTGTCCAATAATCAAATCAACAGAAGCTGAGCCAGATGATATAGATCGTAGTATAGCAATAAATACTGTTAATCCTATTTACAAGCCTTAATTTTTTTAAACTTTATGGTGAAAAAACTTCTTTACCTTAGTCTTGTACTGTTCGCAATAAAAATTTGCGGACAGGATAAGGCTAAAAATATTTTTAAACAACAAACTGATAGTATTTTAAAAAGATATAAAGAAGATAATAAATTAGATAGTATTGCTATTTTGTCACATGACGTATCTATTAAATATTATAAGAAAGGTGATTTTAATAAAGCTGTTTTTTATGCTAAAAAAGAAGTTGATTTAGGGAATAAAGTGTTAAATAACTCAAAGTATAAAAAAAGTATATACAATCTAGGTAGGTTTTACTATCTGAATAAAAAGTATTCTAAATCAATAGAGAACCTTAGAAAGGTGGTGGATAGTTTTGAGGTAAATGCAATGACTTACCGAGCATATTGTGCAATTGGAAGGGGTTATAATAAATTAGGTGATTTTTATCAAGCTATAAATTATTTTAAAAAAGGATTATCTAAAAAAGATCTTTTTACGACTAGAGATTTATTAGATAATTATAACAACTTGGCAATTATATATCAGAATATTGGAACGAAAAAGAGTTTAAATAAAGAGTTTAAATTGTTGAAAAAAATAGATTCACTATTAAAGCAAACAAACTCAGGTTATTCTAGGATTCAATTATTAAATAGTGCTTATGGCAATTATTATAGCAAAAAATTAACTTTTGATTACACTAAAAGTAGAAAGTATTATTTAAAATTATTAGACAATGCAATACAATATAATGATTCTGTAAATATTAATACTGCTTCTATCAATTTAGGTTCTTTATACAATAGACAAAAAAAAGATAGCGCCTTATTTTTCTTGAAAAAAGGATTGAAACATGTTACCGAATCAGATGATTATTTATACCTATACTTAAATTTATCAGATTATTATTTTAATAATAATGAATACAAAAAATCACTTAGTTATAATCATAAAGTATTGCTACAATCTACTTTAAGCAAAATAGATTCTTCCTATAATTTTGTTCCTGAAATTAAAAGCTTAATTAATACGACCAATAAATCTTTTATTATAAATTCTTTAAAAGGTAAGGCAAAAATATTTTTAAAATGGCATACTGTTTCAAATAATAGTAAGCACGTAGAATTAGCTTTAGAAAACATAATTTTAGCAGATAAATTAATGACTATTTCTAGACAAAATAGTTTTGAAAGCAAATCAAAATTAGTTTGGCAAACAGAGGCATCTAAATTATATATGTTGGCAGTAAAAGCTTGTTATAAATTGAATAAACCAGAACAAGCTTTTTATTTTATGGAAAAAAATAAAGCTTTATTATTATTAGACAACATATACGAGAACGAAATAAAAAATAAAGTAAGTTTACCATCAAGTGTATTACAAAAGGAGTTAGATTTAAAAAGAGCAATCTATACTGTAGAAAACGAATTAGATAAGAATAAACAACTTAAAGAAAAATACCATAGTTTAAAAATTGAGTATAATAATTTTATAGAATCTTTAAAATTAAAATATCCTGAGTATTATAATTCTAAGGAACTTATTGATATTGAAACAATAAAGTTTATTAAAAATAGTATTAATAAAAAAACGACAGTATTAGAATATATTTTAAATAAAGAGGAAGGTTTCCTTTTATTGATAACAAAAAATAACACTCAATTATTTAAGTTAAATGAAGTAGAAAACTTAAACGCTACTATTAATGGCTATTTAAAATTAATATCTGAACCACTAAGTGAAATAGAAAAAATAAAAAAACATAAAAAAATAGCTAATCAACTTTACAATATATTATTTCCTTTTAATAACAAAAACCTTTTAAAAGAGAAACTACTTATAGTTCCTGATTACACATTACAAAACTTGCCTTTTGAAAGTTTAAAAAACCAGAATAAGTATTTAATTGAACATTATGAGGTATCTTATGCTTATTCTTTATCCTTCTTGAATAAAAACAAAAATATTAAAAGGAAAGCAAAAAGATCAGTTATTGCTTTTGCTCCTAAATCTTTTGATTATGATAATCTTCAAGTATTATCACGAAGTGAAAATGAAGTAAAAACAATTAATAAAATATTAAATGGAGAGGTTTTGTTAGCGACTTTAGCCAGTAAAAATAATTTTTTATCTAAAATAAAAGAATATAAAATTATTCATTTATCTACACATGCAAATGCAAATGATAGTATAGCACCTTGGATTGCTTTTAAAAATAAAAAACTATACTTAAATGAATTATATACAACAAAAAACGAAGCTGAATTAGTGGTGTTAAATGCTTGTAATAGCTCTTTAGGGAAAATTAATGCAGGGGAAGGTGTTTTTAGTTTAGCTCGTGGTTTTTTCTATTCTGGAGCAAACAGTGTTATTTCTTCGCTTTGGAATGTTAATGACAAATCTAATGCCGAAATTACCACTAGTTTTTATCATTATCTTAAAAAAGGAAAAACTAAAAGTGCAGCACTTAGACAAGCAAAATTAGATTATTTAAAAACACATACCTTAAGTGATTTGTCTCCTTATTATTGGTCTTCCTTAATTTTAATTGGAAATGATTCTCCTGTTTTTTTTTGTAATAATATTCTTACTTATAGTGTTTTAAGTTTGCTTTTGATTTCTTCTTTATTTCTTTTTTATAAGAAAAAACAAAGAGAAGGGTAACATGTTTAAAATTTCAAGAACAATTAAGAAGATAACAAAATCTTAATTATTTTGAAAGAGACTTTATTTTTATTAGCACAATTATTTCTTCAGAAAAACAGAGTCAAATTTAATAAATATGAATTCGTTTTTCAATCAAAAAACTATAGTAAAAATAGGTTCAACTATTTTGTAGGCTACGAGTTAAAACTTTACCATATAAATTTCTTTCATACTAAAAAAAATAAAAAAGCAACCTCTTTTTAATAAGAAGCTGCAAAAACAATATTCTCTCGAGAAGAATAGACGCAATCTATGAGTGTCTTTAAATGTTCATAGAAAATATAATTTATAAATATTTTAATAATGAAAAATTTAAAAAACTTAGGACGTAATTTATCTAAAGTAGAACAAAAAAAAATAAGTGGAGGTAAATTAAAAGGTTCTACAGGAGGTCATTTTAATGATGAGCCTTGTGTGTATTATGTGTTTTTATCAACAGGGCTGACATCTTGTGATTCAATAGTTCATACAAACTGTTGTCCAGAATAAAATAAAAACTTACAATTTGTGAGTGTTTTTTAAATGTTCACAGTAAACTTAATTTATAAATACTTAAAAAAATGAAAAATTTAAAAATTTTAGGACGTACTTTATCTAAAGTAGAACAAAAAATAATTAGCGGAGGGTTAAGATTAAGAGACCCAGAAGATAGTCCAGGAGGAAACCCATGTTACTTTATGCAATGTCTTAATAGTTTTGGTAGATGTACATCTATAAATTGTACTTTCGATGATTGGATAGATGCAGAATATGGAGTTTAAAAAGTAAATTTTAAGCTAGAAGTTAACCTTCTAGCTTATTTTGTATAAGTTTACTTATGAGAAGATTCTTGAAAGGCAGAAATTATTAAGTAATATGGTATGTTTTTAAAATATTGAAAATACTTTAAAGTATAAATAAACTTTTTTCAAATAAAAAATATTTAATTTCTTCACAAAGATATTTATACTTCTAAATGATTCATGTAAAACCGTTAACACTTTTTTAAGAAATAAAAAACGAATTAACTGTATTTTTATTGCTTCAATCAACCAACTAATTCATTATTTCACAAAAAGCATTACAAATAATACAATTCAACTTTAGTATGTATGCAATTGGAATAATTTACAGAATCTAAACACATGAAAAAAACGATTACATTACTATTAACATTCTTAAGTTTAATAGTATTTGCTCAGGAATTTTCTATGGACATGGTTAAAAACATGAAACCAAGAAATATAGGTCCAGGAGGAATGAGCGGAAGAGTAACATCCATTGATGTAGTTCAAGCAAATCCAGATATTATATATGTAGGTACAGCTTCAGGAGGTGTCTGGAAATCTACTTCTGGCGGAATAAAATGGAAACCTGTTTTTGAAAAAGAAGTTACGGCTTCTATTGGAGCAATAGCAATTCAACAATCAAACCCAAGTGTTATTTGGGCAGGTACAGGAGAAGGAAACCCTCGTAATAGTTTAAATGGAGGATATGGTATTTATAAATCTTTAGATGCCGGTAAAACATGGAAGCCTATGGGGTTAGAAAACACACGTCATATTCACCGTGTTGTTATACACCCTAACAATCCTAATATCGTATACGTAGCTGCCATTGGTTCACCTTGGGGAGCACATAAAGAGAGAGGATTATACAAAACAATTGATGGAGGAAAAACATGGAAACAAATCTTATTTAATAATAATAAAACGGGAGCTGCCGATTTAATTATAGATCCTTCAAATCCTAATAAATTAATTGTAGCCATGTGGGAGCATAAACGCGATCCTTGGTTTTTTAAATCTGGAGGAACAGGAAGTGGTTTATATATTACACATGACGGAGGTGATAACTGGAAAAAAGTAACAGATAAAGAAGGTTTTCCAAAAGGAAATTTAGGAAGAATAGGAGTTGCAATTTCTAGAAGCAATCCAAATACAATTTATGCATTGGTAGAAGCAAAAAAGAATGGATTGTATAAAAGTGAAGATGGTGGATTTAAATGGAAAAAGGTAAATGATAAACCTGGTATTGGAAATAGACCTTTTTATTACTCAGAGATTTATGTAGATCCACAGAATGAAAATAGATTATATAGTGTTTTTACGTATGTAAATGTTTCGCAAGATGGGGGTAAAAAATTCTCTCAATTAATGCCAGCTTATGGGGTTGATAATGGAGTACATCCAGATCATCATGCATGGTGGATTCATCCAGAAAATGGAAAATTTATGATCGATGGAAATGATGGAGGATTAAACATTACAAGAGACGGTGGAAAAACATGGCGTTTTATTGGTAATTTACCAGTAGCACAATTTTATCATATTAATGTAGATAATGAGTACCCATATAATGTATATGGAGGTATGCAAGATAATGGATCATGGAGAGGACCTGCTTATGTATGGAAAGCGCAAGGAATTAGAAATTCATATTGGCAAGAAATAAGTTTTGGAGATGGTTTTGATGTGGTACCAGATAAAGACGATTCTCGCTACGGATGGTCTATGAGTCAACAAGGATTTGTTTCTCGTTACGATCATAAAACAGGAAATAATTATACAGTAAAACCAACGCATCCAGATCCTAAAGTTAAATTGAGATTTAA
>CALISK010000232.1 GCA_938041625.1 uncultured Tenacibaculum sp.
TCCTTTATCATCTGTTATAAGTCCTTTTATTTTTGAACTTGTAACCTGTGCGCTAAGTTGACTACTGAATAATAATAGTAAGGATAAAAAGATAAATTTCCTCATCATAAAAAGTTTTATTTTATTTGGTTAGGATAAAATAAAAAAAGCACATTCTAATTAGAATGTGCTTAACTTTTTATTAACAAGTAATTAACTGATTATTTACTTCTCAGCTACTACTTCAAATACGATATCTGCAACAACAGCTCTATGTAAACGAACGGCAGCATTATACTTACCTAATCTTTTTACATTTCCACCTGTTACTTTAATAAATTTCTTATCTAAACTAGTTCCTAATTTAGCTAAAGCTTCTGCAACATTAGCATTATTTACAGAACCAAATAATTTATCTCCTGTACCTACTTTAGAAGTTATTTTAACTTCATATCCTTTAACTGTTTCTGCTAATTTATTAGCATCTTCAATTAATTTAGCTTCTTTAAATGCACGTTGCTTTAAATTTTCATTTAAAACTTTTTTAGCTGATGAAGTAGCTAAAACTGCATATCCTTGAGGTATTAGGTAATTACGCCCATAACCATTCTTAACAGTTACTAAATCGTCTTTAAAACCTAAATTTTCTACGTCTTGTCTTAATATCAATTCCATGATTCTACTTCTTAATTATTTTAACATATCTCCAACGTAAGGCATTAAAGCTAAGTGACGTGCTCTTTTAATAGCTTGAGCCACTTTACGTTGATATTTTAATGATGTTCCTGTTAAACGTCTTGGTAAAATTTTACCTTGCTCGTTTACTAAATACATTAAGAAGTCAGCATCTTTATAATCGATGTATTTAATACCATTCTTTTTAAAACGACAGTATTTAGCTTCCTTTTTAGTTTCAATGTCAAGCGGAGTTAAATAACGTACTTCTCCTTGCTTGTTTCCTTTTGCTTGTTGTTCAATTGATGACATAATTGATTACTTTTTTGCAGATTTAACACGACGTTCTCTTCTCTTTTCAGCCCAAGCTGCAGCATGCTTATCTAACCTTACAGTTAAATAACGCATAACACTATCGTCACGTCTAAACTCTAATTCAAACGGGGTAATAGTTTCACCTGCTACTTTGTACTCTAATAAGTGATAAAAACCACTTTTTTTCTTCTGAATTGGATATGCTAATTTTTTTAAGCCCCAATCCTCTTTGTGAGTCATTTCTGCACCTTTAGAAACCAAATAGTCCTCGAACTTTTTTACTGTCTCCTTTATCTGAGTCTCAGATAAAACGGGATTCAAAATGAAAACAGTTTCGTAATGATTCATAATAAATTGTTTAATATTATTTTTAAAGTCTGCAAATATAAGTATTTTACTTATAAATATTGTTATGAATATGTAAAGTATTTCCTTTTTATTATATTGCTATTGCAATATCTATTTTTATGAATGTACCAGAAATGCCCGATTTAATTCATTATGCTATCCCAGTATTCGCTTTAACCTTAATCATAGAAGCCGTTTTAACTGTAAAAGTTAAACTTAAAGATTATGAATTTAAAGATGCTATTACTTCTATAACAATGGGTTTAGGTAATGTTTTTATTAGTTTATTAACTAAAGGAATTATGTTAGGCGTATTTTGGTTTTTATACCAATTTAAGTTTTTTGTGATACCGTTTACTTGGTGGGCATGGATCATTTTATTGTTTCTTGAAGATTTAGTGTATTATTGGAATCATAGAATTGCACATCAAAGTCGATTATTCTGGGCTAGTCATGTAGTACATCATTCTTCTAAAAAATATAATTTGAGTACTGCTTTAAGACAAACATGGACTGGAAGTTTTTATACTTTTATTTTTTGGGTTCCATTAATTTTTCTAGGTTTTCATCCTATAATGGTCATTACACAACAAAGTATTAGTTTATTATATCAATATTGGATACATACTGAACTTATTAAAAAGTTACCTAAATGGTTTGAAGCTGTTTTTAATACTCCTAGTCATCATCGAGTTCATCATGCCACTAATCCACAATACTTAGATCGAAATCATGCTGGAATTTTTATTATTTGGGACAAACTATTCGGAACTTTTGAACCAGAAATTGAAAAACCAATTTATGGACTTGTTAAAGATATTGAAACTAACAACCCAGTAAAAGTAGCTTTTTTAGAGTGGTATAATATGCTAAAGGATGTTTTTTCTAGCAAAACCTCCTTTACCAAAAAATTATTATACTTTATAAAGCCTCCAGGCTGGAATCATAAAGGAACTGGAATATTATCTCAAGACTTAAGAAAAGATTGGGAGAATAAAAAAGAGCATATAAAAAATTAATATTTATATACTCTTTTAAACTTTTAATTTATAAATCTAATCGTAACCCTAATGATATATTACGAAGGTTCGTATTTTTAAACAGTGAGTTTAAATCATATTTAACAAACAATCCATAACTTTTATATGCTAAATAAGTACTTAATCCGTAATTAAATATACGTGTATTGAATGAGTTTTTTTGTACTTCTTCAATACTAACATTATTAGAGTTCGTGTATTCTAAATATTGCCTAGTTCCTAATTTTAAACCAAAGAACCCACCTACTCCTATGCGAAAAGATTTATGAGTTCTATCTCTTACAAAATCATCTTTATTTTTTTTATTTTTAGAAAAGTCTAATTCTAAATGCATTGGAAATATCATCTGCACATGTCGTAATCTACTTTCTGTAAGTTGTTGATTAAAAGTTACCAAATCGGTTCTATCTCCATTTAAAACATGTAGTTGATTATTTTTAGTTCTTAAATTATTCCACAAGAAAGAAAACCCATATTTAAAATATGTCATAGAAGCTTTTTTAGACAAACGAGTTTTCCAAGTAAAACCTATTTCATAAGATCTTGACTTCCAAAATTTATAATTTGAATCTTCTAACGAACCTAAATCATTATTTGTCAAAACATTATTAACCCCGAAAGACATTACAAGTTGAGTTGTTGTTCTTTTATTCCTTTTTCGAGTTAATTTTTTTCTTCTCTTTCTTTTTTTTCCAAACTTTTTCTCTATAAAGCCTATCTTTTTATTGAAAATTTGTAAATTAAAAACGTAGTCACTATCATCGCTACTTGCGATTTTTCCATTCGTTTTATCTTGTACTAATTGTTGTAATTTTCTTTCCTCTAAAGCAACCCCTTTTTCTATATTCAAAGCATGAACTGAAGCAGCTGTTGTTTTTAATTTTTTAGCTTCTTCAGGTGTTATTTCTTCATTTTCTAATTTTTTATTAATTGCTTTTACCTTTTCTTTTAAAAAATTTTTTTCTTTCTGTGTAATTTTTTCAATCTTTTCAGCTATTTTTCTCACTTCTTCTTCAAAAAATTTCTCTTGAGATTGGACATAGGTAGTGCATAAAAACACTAATACAAGTAGTATTCTTTTCATTTTTTTAAATTTTTAAATTAAACGTAATTGTAAATTTGGGTAGTTTAATTATCGATAATTATAAAAGTACTTTTAGTTATTTTTATCAGAGATTGCAACTAATACATCTGAAAGTTTAGATTTGAATTTATCTATAAAATTTTCTTTAAAATCTTCTTCTTCTATACGGCTTTCTACTTCAGCCAAAATAGTTTCTGGATCAACCTTTAAGTTTGATTTTTTTAACTGCGATTTTAATGTATCAATAATCATATTTCTATTAATATGATACTTCACATAATATTTCTTCACTTCCTCTGGTGTATGTGTTACAGCATACAATAAATCATCTGGATTAATTTGAATCCTCTTTTTAATATTTTTTACTTTTAATAAACTGTCTTGTTTTAATAAAGGATTAGAGATTTTATGCTGATTAAAAACTTGATTTTCTTCTTTTGGTGTAATTAAGTTTTCAATTTTTGCTATGTGTATTTTTTTCTTATTACTATTCCTTCTATTTTTAATATTCGTTTTTTTAACTTCAGTAATAATTATTTCGTTTTCTAAATCATTTTCTGATGTAATGGATTCCTTCTCCATGTTTATTACTAAATAATCTACTTTATTTCTTTTCTCTCCTGAAAATCCTGTGATAGAGATTGTTATTATTAAAGCTATTGCCGCAGCATATGCTGCATATGAAATATTTTTTTTCCTTTTACTCTTTTCTTCTTCATCTAACTTAACTTTTAATCTTTCCCATGCAGAATTAGAAGGTGTTATTTCTCTATTTTTAAGAGCTTCTATGATATTTTTATCTAAATTATTCACTTCCGTTTCTAATTTTATTCATTTTAATATAATTCGTTTGTAACCATTTACGAGCTTTAAATAGCTGTGATTTTGAGGTGCTCTCTGTAATAGATAGTTTTTTTGCTATTTCTGAATGTTTATATCCTTCAATCGCATATAAATTAAAAACTAACTTATATCCTTTAGGTAATGTATCTATTAAACGTTGAATATCTTCTACTGATGTATTTTCATAATTGTAAGTACTATGTTCGTTAAAAGCATATTCTTCATTTACAAATTCTATTTTTTTTGCTTTTTGAAGATAAGATATACAAGTATTTACCATTATTCTTCGTATCCATCCTTCTAAACTTCCTTCATTTTTAAACTTATGTAGGTTTGTAAAGGTTTTTAGAAAACCTTGAAGCATTAAATCTTCTGCATGATGAATGTCTTTAACATACTTTCTACATACTCCTAACATCTTGGGAGAAAACGCATCAAAGATTTCCTGCTGTGACTCTCTATCACCTCTTGATGCTTTTTTTAATAAAAACTCTTGTTTTCTATGTAATGAAATAATTTTCAATCTAAAAGATGCTCTTTAATGTTCTTACAAATATATAGACTCTATATTTTGTAAAAAGGTTGCCTGAGTATTCAAAATAATTAGTTTTTTAAATTTTAAAACCTTCTAAAAGATATTTAGAAGGTTTAAAGCTACATCATCACAGATGTAATCATCGGGGGAGAAGAAAAGATGTTTAATACTACTATCTACATTATAAATTTACGTTTTTTTATACTTTTAAAAAACAGGAAAATACCTGATATTTTGAATAAATAGGAAAGTAACATTTTAAATTAAAAATCTTCTGAAAGAACTTCCTTTCAGAAGATTTCAAGTCACATAATATATGTAATCATCGGGGGACGAAGAAAAAGTGTTATACTTTCTATTTACATTATAAATATAATCTCTTTTAGCCTTACAA
>CALISK010000233.1 GCA_938041625.1 uncultured Tenacibaculum sp.
TTTGTAATACTATAATTGTAAATAGAATGATTTTCTGCTTCACTTAATTCGGTAATTTCTTACTTAATAAACCATAAATAAAAGCGCCTAAAACAGCACCTAAAAGAACAATTAAAATAGAAATAACTCCATTTCCTAGTAAAACAAAAATAGGACCAGGGCAAGCACCAGCTAATGCCCAACCTAAGCCAAAAATGGTTCCGCCAACTAAAGTTCTAATAAAACCTTTTTTCTTCTCTTTAATAAGTATTTGATTTCCTAAATAATCTTTAATAGCTCCTTTTTTAAATAGAAACATAAAGATCATAGAAATTGAAACTGCAGAACCAATAATACCATACATATGAAATGATTGAAATTTAAACATTTCATAAATTCGATACCATGATATGGCTTCAGATTTTGTTAAAACAATGCCAAATACAATTCCTACTAGTAAAAATTTTAGATTTTTCATATTTTAAAAAATTAAAGGAAAAAGAATCCATGTCATTATTAATCCGCCAACAAAAAAACCAATAACAGCAATTAAGGAAGGCAATTGTAAACTACTTAAACCAGTAATGGCATGACCAGAAGTGCAACCTCCAGCATATCTAGTTCCAAAACCAATTAGCAATCCTGCAATTAATAAAATAGAAAAACCTTTTAAGGTAAATGCATTTTCTAAACTAAATAATTCATTAGGAACATAAGATTCATTTTCATATGTAAACCCTAATTTTTGTAAATCAGCTATTGTTTCAGAGCTAATCATGTTTACTTGAGAATTGGTTAAGAATAAATGGCTAATAAGACCACCAATAATTAAACCAGTTACCATAGCAAGTGCCCAGTCTCTTTGTTTCCAGTCTTTTTTAAAATAATCGGAAATTTTTCCAGCACCAGCAATGGTACACATAGTTTCTAAATTGGTGGAAATTCCAAAACTTTTACCAAAATAATAGGTTAAAAATAAAACAAAAGCAATTAAGGGACCAGATACGTACCAGGCCCAAGGTTGTAAAAGATAATCCATATTAAATTATTTTATGAATGTAACTAAGAACTAATTCTGTAGCTCCTATATTATTTTTAACATAGTTCTTATTTATTTCCCCCATGTTAATTCGTAATTCTAAATTGTTTTTTAAGTCTGTAAATATACCAGAAAATTCTTCTTGATTAAGAATTCCTTTACTTCCACCAAGGTTAATTAAATCTACAGCCTCTTTAAATTTTTCATGTTTGTTTGTGCCAAAAACAATAGGAATACCATAAGTTGCTGGTTCTAATATATTATGTAAACCAGTAGCTAAACCACCACCAACATAAGCAGCATTTGCATAAGAATATATTTTTGTAAGTATTCCAATAGTGTCAATAATTAAAACTTGATATTCTTTTAAGTTTACACTATTCCTTTCTGAGTATAAAATTGTTTTCTTTAAAATAGCATTGCGTAATTCTTCTATTTTAACCGTATTTATATTATGAGGAGCAATAATAATTTTTCCTTTATTAGAAATTTCAGTATTAATATAGTTCACTAATAAATCTTCATCTTCTTTCCAAGTACTACCGGCAACAACTGTATAGTTATTGTCTTTAAATTCGTTAACAAAATCTAATGTATTGTCTTGTTTTAATATTTCATAAACTCTATCAAAACGCGTATCGCCAGATAGGGTGTTGTTTTTAAAATTAATTGAATTTAAAAGATTTTTAGAGGTTGTATTTTGAACAAAAAAATGTGTAAATGTATTTAAGAACCCACGCATCCATTTTCCGTAAGATTTAAAGAAAAGTTGATCTTTTCTAAAGATACCAGAAACTAACACTGTTTTAATATTCGCTTTTTTTAATTCATTCAATAAATTTGGCCAAAATTCATATTTAATAATAATGGATATGTCTGGATGAATTTGATGTATAAATCGTTTAATTTTCTTTTTTGTATCAAAAGGAAGATAACATACAACATCAGCTAATTCATAATTTTTTCTAATTTCATAACCAGAAGGAGAGAAGAAAGAAACTACAATTTTATGAGTAGTATATTCTTTTTTTAAACGCTCAATAATTGGTCTTGCTTGTTCAAATTCCCCTAGAGAAGCAGCATGAATCCAAAAAACTTTATCAGTAGGTGTTATAACATTTAATTTCTTAAAAGTTTCTTTACGACCATTTATGAATAGCTTTATTTTTGGATTAAAAAAAGCAATAATTTTTAAAAAGAAATAACTAATATGAATAATTATATTATAAAGAAAAATCATGTTAGCAAAGTTATTAAATAAAAAAACAGTGAATGCATATTCACTGTTTTTTGAGAAGATTTAATCGCAGAGCGATAATAAAGTTATTAATTGTTGTTTTTTTGTTTAAAAAGGGGGCTTTTTATTTACTATTGAATAGCTTTTAGTAATAATTCACATTTAGAGATATACCCATAATCGGATGACTTACTGTTTTTAGCGTCTTTTAGACATTTTAGAGCACCTGCTTTAGCTATTTCTTTTTTATTTAAGACATTAGCTAATTCAGCTTTATAATAAGTATACCAGAAAGCATTAGGTCTTAATTCTGATGCTTTAACAAACCAATTAAAAGCAGTTTCTAAATTTATGTTTTTTTGATAGTAATATTGGGCAGCATCAAAATAAGTTTGAGGCTTTATATCTGTTTTAGAATTGAGGATCTTTTCTTTTATTTGATTTTTAATGATTGCATCAGAATCTACATTAACAGGGATCGTTATTTTAGAGTTTTCCCAAGTAATAATTAAATCGGCACCATCAACAGAAAAATTTTCAAAACGAATGTTTAATGTTTCATAAGTGTCAACAGTTGTTTCAATAGGAATTATAAAACGAACTAAGTCATTTTCTTTCTGGTAATTTGCAGCTCCCCATAAATTATTTTTTTTATGAATAATAATAGTCCACTCCTTTTTACCTGGAATTGTATATAAACCATACATTCCAATAGGAATAATAGTATTAGCGAAAGTAGCTTCTTTGTCTAAAGTTATTTTTGTAGAAGCATTTGCTCCAGTTCTCCATATTTTATTATAAGGAATTAATGAACCAAAAACTTTTCTATTGTTCTTACTAGGTTGACTATATTCTAAGGTGAAGTTGGCAAGTCCAACTTTTTGTTTAGAAATTACTTTAGGGCTTAAACTAGGTTTATCTATTTGTGCAATTATATTTACTGTTGTAAATAAAAAAAGGAAAATAAATGTATAGGCTTTCATAAGTTCAATTATATAATTATCTACAAATAGACGTTTATTTATATGAAAATTACAAAAGAATGTGTGTTAAAAAATAAAAGCCAATGAATGTATCATTGGCTTTTATAGAAAATTTATTTCATTTCAAAATCTTCCATGAATTTTGTAGTGTAATTACCAGCTACATAATCTGGATGATCCATTAATTGTCTGTGAAATGGTATGGTTGTTTTAATCCCTTCTATAACATATTCATCTAATGCACGCTTCATTTTATTAATAGCTTCTTCTCTTGTTTGAGCAGTTACAATTAATTTAGAAATCATAGAATCATAATTAGGCGGAATCATATATCCTGCATAAACATGTGTATCTATACGCACACCATGTCCACCTGGAGCATGATATGACGTGATTTTACCTGGAGCAGGTCTAAAATTATTATAAGGATCCTCTGCATTAATTCTACATTCGATAGAATGTAATTGAGGAGTATAATTGTTTCCAGAAATAGGTACACCAGCTGCAACTAAAATTTGTTCACGAATTAAATCATAATCAACAACCTCTTCTGTAATAGGATGTTCTACTTGTATACGAGTATTCATCTCCATAAAGTAGAAGTTACGGTGTTTATCTACTAAAAACTCTACTGTACCAGCTCCTTCATACTTAATGAACTCAGCAGCCTTTACAGCAGCATTCCCCATTTCAGTACGTAATTCGTCTGTCATGAATGGAGAAGGAGTTTCTTCTGTTAATTTCTGATGACGACGTTGTACTGAACAGTCTCTTTCAGATAAGTGACATGCTTTTCCGAAAGAATCACCTACTACTTGAATTTCAATATGGCGAGGCTCTTCTATTAACTTCTCCATATACATATCATCATTTCCAAAAGCAGCTTTAGATTCATGTCTAGCAGAATCCCAAGCATCTTTTAAATCTTCTTCTTTCCAAACAGCACGCATACCTTTACCACCACCACCAGCAGAAGCTTTTAACATTACTGGATATCCAGTTTCTAAGGCTGTTTTTTTACACTGTTCAAAATCAGGAATAACACCTTCACTACCAGGAACACAAGGTACACCAGCAGCAATCATTGTTGACTTTGCATTCGCTTTATCCCCCATTTGATCAATCATTTCAGCAGTAGCTCCAATGAATTTGATATTATGTTCTTCACATAATTTAGAGAATTTAGCATTTTCAGATAAAAAACCATAGCCAGGATGAATAGCATCTGCATTTGTAATTTCTGCAGCAGCAATAATTCTATCCATTTTTAAATAAGACTCGCTACTTGGAGCTGGGCCAATACAAACTGCTTCATCTGCAAATCTTACAGGTAAACTTTCTGCATCTGCTTTAGAATAAACAGCAACGGTTTTAATACCCATTTCTTTACAGGTACGTATTACACGTAGTGCAATTTCACCTCTATTGGCAATTAATATTTTTTTAAACATCTTGTATCAAATTAGGTAATTAGCTAACTAGATAATTAGCGTTAAAAACTTTTTCTAGTTTTCAACTTCTAACTTCTAATTTAAATTATGATGGATCAACTAAAAATAATGGTTGATCAAATTCTACAGGAGTAGAATCATCTACTAATACTTTTACAATTTTACCAGATACTTCAGATTCTATTTCATTAAATAGTTTCATTGCTTCTATAACACAAACAGTATCACCAATTTTTACTTCTTTACCAACTTCAGCAAATACAGGTTTATCAGGTGAAGGTTTACGATAAAAAGTACCAATAATAGGAGACTTTATAGTAATGTATTTAGAGTCTTCTTCACCACCAGCTGTATTGTTAGGAGTAGCTTCTACTGATTGCTGTGCTACTGGAGCTTGAGCTACCATTTGAGGAGCTGCAGCAATAGGTGCAGCTTGTATTATTTTAGTTTCTATCTCAGAGCCAGTTTTTATAGTGATTTTTACATCTTCCATTTCTAACTTCACTTCACTAGCACCAGACTTAGCGACGAACTTAATAAGATTTTGGATTTCTTTAATGTCCATTGTTTATAATTTTAGTTGATTGTCTATCTGTTGTATGCCCACTTTAAATAGGTAGCTCCCCATGTGAAACCACCACCAAAAGCAGCAAAAATTAAATTATCTCCTTTTTTAAGTTCTTTTTCATAATCGGCTAATAACAAACCTAAGGTAGCAGAAGTTGTATTTCCATACCTATGAATATTCATCATAACCTTATCGTTACTAATACCAATTCTATTAGCAGTAGCTTCAATAATTCTTTTGTTAGCTTGATGAGGTACTAACCAATTTACTTCATCTTTTGTTAAATTATTTCTCTCTAAAATTTTTTCAGAAACATCGGCCATTTTAGAAACAGCAAATTTAAAAACAGTTTTTCCTTCTTGATGAACGAAGTGTTGTCTGTTTTTTATTGTTTCTTCAGAAGAAGGCAGTATTGAACCACCAGCGTTAATTTTTAAGAAATCTCTTCCAATTCCATCACTTCTTAAATATTCATCTTGTAAGCCTAAGCCTTCATGATTAGGTTCAAATAAAGCAGCACCAGCACCATCTCCAAAAATGATACAAGTTGCTCTGTCTTTGTAATCAATAATAGAAGACATCTTATCAGCACCAATTAGAAGTACTTTTTTATATCTTCCAGATTCTATATAACTGGCGGCCGTAGACATACCATATAGAAAACTTGAACATGCGGCTTGTAAGTCGTAAGCAAAAGCATTTATAGCACCAATTTTTGTAGCCGTATATACTGCTGTCGATGCTACTAACATATCTGGTGTAGCAGTAGCTACAATAACCAAATCTATTTCTTCAGGATTAATATCTCCTTTTTTTAGTAGATCTTCAGCTGCTCTTATAGCCATATAAGAGGTGCCTGCGTTTTCTTCTTTTAATATTCGTCTTTCTTTAATACCTGTTCTTGAGGTAATCCATTCATCATTAGTATCTACCATAGTTTCTAACTCTTGATTAGTTAGAATGTATTCTGGAAGGTATTTCCCTACTGCTGTGATTGCTGCAGTTGTTTTTGCCATTTTGTTACTTATAATAAATTTAGTTTTCAAAAGTAGTAATTTTTTTTTCACTACTTAACGAAAAAAACGCCAAAAACTATAGTTTTTGACGTTATTTGTGTTAAAATCTCAACATTGTGAGATTGTTTTCTACTAAGCTTCTGCTTCAGTTGTATTATCTAAAACAACTTGACCTCTATAGTATAACTTTCCTTCGTGCCAGTGTGCTCTATGGTATAAATGAGCTTCACCAGTTGTTGGATCTTTAGCTATTTGAGGCATAGAAGCTTTATAATGAGTTCTTCTTTTATCTCTTCTAGTTTTCGATATTTTTCTCTTAGGATGTGCCATTTTATGTATTTTTTCCTGTTAGTAAATCTTTTAATTTATCCCATCTAGGGTCAGTTGACTGTTCTTCAACTGTTTTTTCTTTGTTAACTTCTAATTCTTTAAGTTTTTTTAAAGATTCAGATTTCATAGTTCCGTTCAATACATTAGGATGAATTCTTTTTGTTGGTACCGAAAGTACAACTAATTCATAAATATATTGAGCTACATTAATCTGATATGTATCATAAGGTATGATTAAAATTTCATCATTATCATCGTTGAACTCTGGTCCAAACTTAACAACTAATTTATAATCACCTATAACACTTTGATTGTAATATTCACCAGTAACATCACAAGGTATATTAACAGTTCCATTAATTGAAAACATTAATTCTAACAATGTGTTTTTTTTTGTGAAATTTACATCAACATTTATATCAGCTTCATTAAACTCATCATACTGAAATTCTTCAAAGAACTTATTGTCAATTTGGTATTGAAAACTATGATTTCCTTCTTTTAAACCAATAAAAGGAATGATAAAATGTTTTAAACCTTTCATTTACAATATCAATTTGAGGGCGCAAATATAATAAAATGTTTTTTAATAAGTAACATTTTGTTATATTTTTGATTTTAATCTGTTAGATTCTAAATCAGTGTACTCTTTTCTGTTATTAAAAATCTTTAAAGAAGTAAATAAAGCTTCTTTAAAAGAATCTATGTTTGCTTTGTTTTTTCCAGCAATGTCAAAACCTGTTCCGTGATCTGGAGAAGTTCTGATTTTATCTAATCCTGCTGTAAAATTAACTCCATTTCCAAATGATAAGGCTTTAAAAGGAGCAAGACCCTGATCGTGATACATTGCTAATACTCCATCAAATTGCGTGTATGTCTTTGATCCAAAAAAACCATCAGCAGCATAAGGACCATAGACCATTTTTCCAGATTCTTTTATTTTATTAATCGTAGGTCTTATAATTTCTTCATCTTCATTACCGATAGTTCCTTTATCTCCACAATGAGGGTTTAAACCTAAAATAGCTATTTTGGGTTTGTTAATGTTAAAATCTTGTTTTAAAGATTGATGCATAATAGCAGTTTTCTCAATAATAAGTTCAGGAGTAATTGTTTCAGATACTTTTGATACAGGAATATGTCCAGTAATTAACCCAACTCTTAATTCATCGGTTAATAGTATCATTAAGCTCTTGCCTTCTAAGTTACTTTCTAAATATTCTGTATGTCCTGGGAATTTAAATTCTTCAGATTGAATGTTTTCCTTATTTATAGGAGCTGTTAATAATAAATCAACGTCACCATTTTTTAAGGCACTTACAGCTTCTGTAAGTGATTTTACAGCATATTTTCCTCCAATATTAGTGGTTTTTCCTAAATCTATCTTTACATCTTCTTTCCATACATTAACTAGATTTATTTTTCCGTGAACAATTTTATCTAAATTTTGTATTCCATGTATGCTATTATTTAGGTTAAGATTCTTTTTATGAAAAGAAATAACCTTATTAGAACCAAATAAAACAGGTGTACAGAATTCTAGCATTCTTTTGTCTTCAAATGTTTTTAAAATGACTTCTAGCCCTATGCCATTGGTGTCACCTATTGAAATACCTACAATAATTTTATCTGTTTTTTCCATAATAGCCTTACGATGTCGTATTTTTGATACCTACAAAAGTAACTAAATTTTAACAAATGTTTACAGGTATCATCGAAACTCTAGGTAAAGTAATAGACTTAGCAAGGGAAAAAGAAAATCTTCATATTACAGTTGAAAGTAATATAACAAACGAATTGAAAATAGACCAAAGTGTAGCACACAATGGAGTGTGTTTAACAGTGGTTGCTATTAATGCTGATAAATACGTAGTTACAGCAATTAAAGAAACTTTAGATAAAACAAATATTGGAGATCTTGTTATTGGTGATGTAGTAAATTTAGAAAGAGGAATGAAGTTAGGAGATCGATTAGATGGGCATATTGTTCAAGGACATATTGATGAAGTTGGTGTGTGTAAAGAAATAAGTGATATGAATGGGAGTATTGTTTTTACTTTTGAATACAATTCGAATAGCGAAAATATAACAATAGAAAAGGGTTCAATAACTGTTAATGGGGTTAGTTTAACTGTTGTGAATTCTAAAAAAAATGAGTTTAGTGTAGCTATAATACCTTACACATTAGAAAATACAACCTTCAAAAGCTTTAAAAAAGGAACTAAAATTAATCTTGAGTTTGATGTCATAGGAAAGTATGTGTCTAGATTAACAAACTTAAAATAATATAAAGGAGTATTAATTAATACTCCTTTATAATTTTTTTAATAGTATACTACTCCTCCACGTCCGTCGCATGCACCTTGATATGGGAAAAAACATCTAGTACCTCTTTTGGCATTTTTGCAAAGTGATTCGCAAGTAAGTAAAGAAATCATACCACCATTTATTGTTTTTTGTTCTACTTTATTTAAAGTTTTTCCTAAATTTAAAATTGATTTTTTCATAATTAAAATTTTATTAATAGCATTTAAGGTTGATTTTTATTTGTTTAAAGTTTTATTGAGTATTCTATAAAACTTATTATTATCTAGCTATTTCACATTTGTTATTGTATACAAAGCAATATTCGTCTCTGTAAGGAGGGCAGAAGGGAACATTATAGCAAATTACAGGTCTGCCTCCTGCTATTTTCCTTTGAGTATTTTTAGTTAAAATACTACCTAGATTTAAAATTGATTTTTTCATGATTTAGAGGTTTTAGTAAAGTAATCTACATTCTGTTTCTGCGCATTGTAATCCAAAATAGGTGCATTTTCTAATTTGACCAAAAGGAACATGAGGTTTACATTGTCGTTTTCCTCCATTGATTTTTTTTTGTTCGGACTTGTTTAAAGTAGTTCCTAAGCTTGAAATTGATTTTTTCATGATATAAGAGATTGTAATTAATTAAGATTAAAAATAAAAAACTAAAAATAATTTTTTGTTAAAATCGTGTTGTAAAAATGATCAAAGAGTATAAATAATGAATCATTATTTGAAAATGAGTTTTATAAAAAAAAATGGAGAGTGTTTAAATAATACTCCCCATTAACCTAAAGTGTTTTAGTATAGAAAAAATCCACCACGACCATCACATACTCCAGGACAGTGAGGAGGACCACATTTTATTTCTTGAGTTACTGAAGGGCAAACATCTTTACATTGACCAGCTAATTTTGTTGGCTTAAGAATAAGGGGATTACCTCCTAAAATAGTTGTTTGTTTAGCTTTATTTAAAGTTTTACCTAAATTTAAGATTGATTTTTTCATAATAAAATGATTTAAAATTAATTTTTATTAAGATATTTTAGAAAGGAAAATTTCCAGAACGACAAGAACCGTAGTTTTCACAAACATATAATGGGTCATTGGCTAAAAATGAATAATGACCTAACCAAAAACCTTGTGTTCTAGTACAACAAAATTGATATGGGGTAGGTACATAACCACCATTTATTTCTTTTTGCTGAATTCTATTTAAAGTTTTTCCTAGATTTAAAATTTGTTTTTTCATAATTTTAGTTTTTAGGTAATTAAAAGTTGTTTTAACAATTTCCTATACAAGTATTAAATATACATGTATAGCATACAATAGATTCTATAGGACATCCTGTGTTTTCACAGCTAGGACAGTCTTCATCAGTGTTACAAAAGAGTATATTTATTCCGCCATTAATTGTTTTTTGTTTCGCTTTATTTAAAATTTCACCTATATTAGATATTGATCTTTTCATGATATTTAAATTAGAAACAAGTACCAAAAGCGATTGTATATATAGCACCTTGTATATTACGACAGTAACCTAAGAGTTCTCCATTTATACAAGCAACTAAAGCTCTACCACCTTCATTGCAATAGTAATTACCGAAACTGATACCTCCATTAATACTTTTTTGTTGGTTTTTATCTATGGTTTTTCCAAGATTTAAGATTGATTTTTTCATGATTTTAATATTTTAAAGAATTATAAAAACCCTTGATCATTTAAAGACACTCAAGGTTTGTGTCTATTCTTCGCGAAAAATATTTTAGTATAATTAATTGTTTAATAATAAAGTGAATCGTTAGGTGTTTCAGCTTCATATATCACACCTGGTGAATCTATACGTTTATAGCTACTACCTGAACAATAAAATCCAGAGCCAATGCAATAATTAGATGTATCTCATTGATAAATACCTCTTATTTATCTTTTTAGATACACGCGATTATAGTCAGAATTATGAGATTTAATTCTGTTGTTGTAAAGTAGGACTATATCTTAAAAATTAAGATATAGTCCTGTAAATTATTATGTGATATTAATGATTTGTGTAATTAAAAACCACAAGCTAAGTGTTCAGGTAATACACATAAGTAATTGCAGCAGATATGACCTGGAACTCCACAAGAAAAACTAAATCTAGAGTTGCAAACACCATATTCGTCATTGTCAAAACTACCTGCAATTTTTTTTTGTTCGATTTTACTTAGAACTACGCCTAAGTTTAGGATTGATTTTTTCATAATTAAAAGATTTTAAAAATTGATTAAAATCTTGAATATTTAAAGACACTCAAGATTTGTGTCTATTCTTCGCGAGAGAATGTTTTATGAGATAAGATTGAAA
>CALISK010000234.1 GCA_938041625.1 uncultured Tenacibaculum sp.
TATAGTTTTCAAATAGCGGGTCTTTTTGATGCTATTGACAATAAAGGTATTAGTGGTAAAAATATTATACCTAGAATAGCTGCTTTGTCGCATAGTTTAACTCCGTATAGAATACTCGAAGAAAACGGAAAGCTTTCTGAAAGAATGTATAGCCCAGAAAGAACGCAGTTATTATTGTTTTTAATTCAAGCAAAAATTAGTTCAGCAAATTTAGATAAAATTTATGCTCGTGCCGATTTCTCCAACTGTAATTTTAAAAACACAAATTTATCTGGTGCTTATTTAGCAGGAATCAATTTGTCTAATTCTAGTTTTGAAAATGCCGAATTACATAGAGCTAATTTAAATGAAGCCAATTTAACTAAATCTAATTTTGAAAAAGCTCAATTTTCAAATGGAAAAGCAATAAATGCTATTTTTTCTGGATCTAATTTAACTAGTGCTAAAATTACAAACACTAATTTATCTGGTTCTGATTTTATTGGTACAAAAACTTCAAATACTAATTTTGATAGATCTACATTAAAAGATATTAAAGGATTATAAATTGTATATATCATAAAATTAAAACCCGAAAACATTTCTGTTTCGGGTTTTGTATTTTTATGATATGTACTAATTCAAAATACATTTTCTTCTTCCTCTAATTCCATAACCGCATCTTACATCTCCTGCCTCTAAAAAAGGATGACCTTGATAACAATCGCTGTCTGTTGAGCAAAATATTCTACCAAGACCAAAGCGTCCTCCTTTTATTTCTTTTTGTTCTTTGTTAGAAAGTTTTCTACCTAAATTCTTCATTCTTTAAAATATTTATTGGTTAATTAAAATACATCTAATATAATTAAGGAAAATCTTAATACATTCTATTCATTAAAAATACAACTTTGAATATAAGCAACTAAGTATAAAGCTACTATTTCTTATACCTACTTAAACCAATGCGTTGTTGATTTGTATTTCCTGGTTGAGCAAGATTAGAAGATAAATCTGGTTCTAAAGGGTCGTTATTACTACATCCGCCCCCCATACCACATAATATATAACCCATAAAATCTCTTATCAATTTACTATGTTTCCTCATCCACTTTCCTTTCTTACTATAATTAAATGAGACAGCTGCTTTAACACCTTCTGCACTCAATGCATCAGCGTTTTTAATATAATGTTCTGGTGAATGAATAGTTGAAAGATCTTCAACTTCTTTAAAAAAACCTTCTATTGATTTATACTGTCCTCTACGTTTTTTAATCTTCTTAAATCTCTCATACACTTCATCAAATTTAGGAGTGTCTTTATTTATATTAGTAGCAAAATGAATTTGATCAGATACAAAAGGACCTCCTTTTTTACTTTTATCTGTATTATATTCTACATTTTTATGTTTCTTATCTTTTAAAGCTAAATCTATTTCTTTCCAAGAACCTCTGAACATCCACCGATCAACATCAATAATAGTGTCTTCTCTTTTTTCAATATCAAAAATTTGAAGTTGTTTTATTTTCCATACAGGTACTTTTACAGTTCCATAATCAAATATCCCTTCTCCAAAAATATCGTTATAATTAATTTTTAAAGCTATCTTATTATTAGATATTTCTACTATCCGGTCTTTAATATCTTTTATAACATCAAATTTTGAAGGCCTATAAATTTCAATATCTGTAGTTGAATATCTTTTAGGAAAAGCCCTTAAAAAGAAACCATTTCCAATATAAGACCATATTCCTTTATGTATTACTTTACTTCCAATACCTAATGGTGCTATTCCTTTTTTTACAGCTATTTCTTCAATTTCATCATACTTCATTTGCGTTGCTTGCATTTTTTTTCGAAGCGATGAATATATTTTAGTTAAAGACTTAATTTTATCTGGCATTATCTCATCTTTAATTTCATCAAAGTTTATTTCTAACATCAGTTTTTCTTTTTGCGTTAAAAGTGGACTCACTTTTTCTTGAAAATCTATAGGATAATCAGAAAACTTTGTTCCTGCTTCTATTCCCCAAATTAGAGTTTGAACTATAGACTGAGGGATATTTGAATAATTAACAGATTTATTAAGAATAGATTTTATTATTTTAGATTTGTTTCCTCTTAGTTTTGCTATTTGATATCCATCTCCTTTAGTAGGCCCGTATACTCCAGCTTTTAAACAATAAGACCTAATAGTTGTTTTATAATACCCTGGAGATAAGACAAAACTTTCTATTGGTTTTGCTTCTTCATAGATTAACTTTTCTTTTTCGAAAAAATTAACCCCATACAAAGTATCTTTTATTGATGTTGATATAGCTTTTGTGTCATCAAAAGAAATAACTTTAGCCTTTTCTGTTATTTTTTTAACCTTCTTAAGTATCTTTCTAAAAAATTGTGCTTCAGTGTTTAAATTAACAAACAATACAAAAAAAAGTAAAATATAGCTATAGTACTTTTTTTCTTGTTCCGTGAAGTAATATTTCATAATTATTTTATCTTAATATGAATATAAGAATAACATTAATTACAAAATGATGAATTATTGAATATAGTAGCAATAAGATTGAATTTCTTTATAGAAATTTTGTTTTTAATAAAGAGTTTAAATTCATTAAATTTTCTATACAAGAAAGTGTAATTACTTTATAAAAATAAAAAACCGAAACATTTAGTTTCGGTTTTTTATTTTTTTAATTGAATACACATACTTTATTTCCTCTTTGACCAAAATTGTAGTAACCATCTTCTCCACTACCGTTTGAAGAACGACAAGATACATCTCCTGGCCCTAAATATGGACTTGCGTTCCAACAATCTTGATGAGATCTACAAGACATTCCTCCAATATTCCCAATATTTCCTCCTTTTATTTCTTTTTGTTCATTATTTGAGAGTTTTCTACCTAAATTTTTCATCTTTATTTTAATATTTATGGTTAATTTATTTTTATTCATTATAAAATGAATATTTCATGTTTTCAAAAAATAAAAAACTGAAACATTTAGTTTCGGCTTTCTTATATATTTTATTTTCTTAATTGAATACGCATACTTTATTTCCTCCGCTAAAACCAAAAGGGCTATAACGACAAGATACATCTCCTGGTCCTAAATACGGACTTGCATCCCAACAATCTCTGTTTGATCTACAAGGCATACCTCCAATATGTCCTCCACTAATTACTTTTTGTTCTTTTGATGATAATACTCTACCTAAGTTTTTCATTTTATTTGTCATGATATTAATATTTATGGTTAACTAATTTATTTTATTTTTAAGTATTTGATACGCAAATTAATCCATACTCTCTTGAGCGAATACAAGAATAATCATTTGTAGCATTCATATGTATTCCAAAAACATACTCACAATCTCTAGCTGTTCTACATGAAGAAGGAGCTATTCCTCCTTTAACTTCTTTCTGTTGTTTGTTAGTTAAAGGTTTCCCCAAAACCATTATTTTTTTTGTCATTTTAAAAATATTTAAGTTATTTATTTAATCATTTACTAATATAAACATATTAAAATTAAATATTTGTTAAAATAGCTCTTTGCCTTTTATTTGAGGATAAGTTACTTTAAAATGATTCAAAAGAAATAAGAATCATTCATAAAAAAGCCAATGACTATGTAAATCATTGGCTTTTCGAATTTATTTTTTTGAAATAAACTTCCTTTAAATAATTAAACAGTATTTAAGCTTTTAAATGCTTCTTTGTTTGTCCATAAAATGCGATGTAAGCATAACAAATTAATGTTAAAATAAACGCTAATTTAAACCCTACAGAATCAATTAAAGATCCGAAAATAAAAGGAATCACTGCTCCTCCTACAATTGCCATACACAACAATCCAGATGCTTGCGCTTTTAAATCTCCTAATCCTTCTAAACTTAATGTAAAAATAGTTGGAAACATAATTGAGTTGAATAAACCTACAGCTAAAATAGACCACATAGAAACTAAACCAGAAGTACTAATAGAAATAACAATCATTAAAGTAGCTAAAGAAGCAAAAATTGCCAATACTTTTCCTGGTGATAATATTTTTGTTAAATAAGCACCTATAAAACGTCCAATCATTGCTCCTCCCCAATAAAAAACAACAAAAACACCTAACAACGATTTAGGGTCTTTTCCTGAAAAAGTTTTATTGAAAAGATTTGCAATAGTATTTGCTATAGACATCATTGTTTCATTATCAGCTACCACAGCTGCTAATTTCATATCCATAAAATAGTTTACTAAAAAACTACCTATTGCTACTTCTGCTCCTACATAAACAAAAATACCCAAGGCTCCCATTAACATTAATTTATTTTTCAACAGTTTTGCATACCCTCCTACTGGAGTTTTTTCTATTACTTTAGGTAATTTTACAAAAAAGAAAACCAAGGCTAAAAAACCTATAAATGCTGCTATTAATAAAAATGGCTTTTGCACAGTTGCTGCTTCAGATATGTAATAGTTTTTCTTTTCTAAATCACTTAAAATAGCTATTTCTTCTGATGTTTTTACTGAATCACTTAATAAAAACAAAGCCCCAATAATTGGTGCTATTGTTGTTCCTAATGAATTAAATGCTTGCGATAAATTTAATCTACTAGAAGCGCCTTCTTCACTTCCTAATAAAGCTACATAAGGATTAGCTGCAACTTGTAAAATAGTTATACCTCCTGCTAACGTAAAATAACCTATTAAAAAAACAGAAAACATTCTACTAGATGAAGCTGGATAAAAAAGTAAACAACCAACTGCCATAGTAACTAAACCTAAAATAATTCCTTTTTTGTATCCTATTTTAGATAAAATATATCCTGCCGGTAATGAAAACACAAAAAACGCTAAAAAAAAAGCAAATTGTACCAAAACAGTTTTGGCATACGACAATTCAAAAACATCTTTTAAACGCGGTACAAGAGAATCTACCAAAACGGTTATAAAACCCCAGAGGAAAAATAATATAGTTAAAAAAATAAAAGCACTCTTATACGATTTATTGGCTGTTGTTGTTGACATAATATATATTTAATTCTTTAAATAAAAATCTGATTTGATATTCTTATTTTCTCCTTCCTTGTACAAATTATAACTAAACCATTCATGAATAGCAAATGCTCCTGTTTCTCCTTTTTTATTAACAGCAATGTATGCTACTTGAAAGTTTTTATAATTACTATTTGGTTTATTTACAATTCTTGCTATTGCTTCTTCACAAGCCTCTTGTGGCGATTTTCCTTGTCGCATTAATTCAACAATTAAAAAACTACCCACTGTTTTTAATACTTCTTCACCTAAACCAGTAGCTGCTGCTGCTCCCACTTCATTATCGATAAACAATCCTCCACCTATAACTGGAGAATCTCCTACTCTACCTTTCATTTTATAAGCCAACCCACTAGTAGTACAAGCTCCAGAAATATTTCCTTTTTTATCTATTGCCAACATTCCTATAGTATCATGGTTTTCTATATTAATAATTGGCTTGTATTCTGATTTTACTTTCCATTTTTCCCATGCTTTTTTAGACGCTTCTGTTAACAAATTTTCTCTCTCAAACCCTTGAGAAACTGCAAATTGTTCTGCTCCTTCACCTACTAAAATAACATGAGGTGTTTCTTCCATAACTTTTCTTGCTAAGGATATTACATGTTTTATATTTTTTACACATAAAACAGCTCCGTAATTTCCTTTCTCATCCATAATGCAGGCATCTAAAGTTACCGCTCCATCTCTATCTGGCAAACCTCCTATTCCTACTGTTTGGTTCTTACTATTTGCTTCCTCTATCTTACATCCTTCTTCAACTGCATCTAAAGCAGAACCTCCTTTTTTTAAAACCTCAGCTGCTGTAATTACTGCTGTAGGCGTATTCCATGTTGCAATTACTATTGGCTTAATAACATTCGTGGTTATTGCTCCACTTTTAACTTCCTTTTTATCTTCATTTGTTGTATTACAACTAGCCAAAGTTGAAATGGAAAACAAACCTAAACCAGAAATTGAAGTTTTTTCTATGAATTTTCTACGTTTCATAATATTATTTTATCATTATTTCATCTATGAATAACCATGACCTTCCATCATGCTTATATCCTAAGTGCCAAGTTGGGAGTTTCCCTAACTTTTTAGCGATTACTTTTACATACCTAACACTACTTCCTTTTAAGTGAATTGTTACTTCTTCAATTTTTACATCTTCTGCAGGCTTTTGAGTGTCAAATTTACAATGAGCTACCGTTTTATATTTTTTTCCATCCTCAGAAATTGCGTAAGTTACTTCTGTGGGTAAAAATATCCAACTACGTTGATCTTGTAAAAAATTAGCCGATATCATTTCTACCCATTTCTCTTTTCCTAAATCTACAATAGCAACTACATCTTTATCAGAATACCCTTGCCATGTTCCTGTTCTAAAGTCGCTAGCTCCAACAATACCATCTATTAATGCATTTTCTCCACCTGCATTGTATTGGTTAGCATATTCTGTTTGTAAATCAATAGTAATATTTGGATCTATTTTAAAAAAATCTGTACTAATTACGGCACTTTTCGTAGTCCCTATTAATGCATATGCTTTTAAAATTGCTTTTTCTTTAATTTTGAAAGGTGATGTATATGCTATAAAATCATTACCTAAAGAATAATAAATATCAGCATCTTTATCTGCAGAAGCTAGTGTTACTTCTGTACTTCCCTTAAAAGCTACTTCTCCTTTTGTAATAAAAGGAGCCGAAGTTATTAAATGATCTTTAATGGCTGTTTTAGGTTCTTCTCCTTCTTTTTCTCCCCAATTACCGGGGGCATCTGTCATATAAAATTCCAATATTCCTCCACTTATAATTTCTTTATGATTTATATAAGTTCTGTTTAATAAATTTCCATTTAAGTACACTTTTTCTACATACTTATTTACAGTACTTAAATTATTGGTTGCAACTGTAAATTCTTTTCCGTTTTCTAAATGAATTGTTCCCTTTTCTAATAAAGGAGCTCCTATTATATATTGATTTGAAGCAGGTGTTACAGGATAAAAACCTAAGGAACTAAAAATATACCAAGCACTCATTTGTCCGCAATCTTCATTACCAGAAATCCCTTCTGGAGTATTTGTATATTGTTCCGTTAAAATCTGATGTACTTTTTCTTGTGTTTTATAAGGTTTATTAATAAAATTATATAAATATGCCATATGATGACTTGGTTCATTTCCATGTGCATACTGACCTATTAAACCTGTGATGTCTTTTTGATGACGTCCAGAAGTATTTGATACTGCTTTAAACAAAGTATCCAAATTTTTCTCTAGCTGTTTTTTTCCTCCTAACAATTTTATATAACCAGAAATATCTTGAGGTACATAATTACTATACTGCCAAGCATTTGCTTCTGTATAATTAAAATTCACTTCATAAGGATCGAACGGAGCAAACCATGTATTTCTAAAACGCCCTCTCATAAATTGAGAACCCGGATCGAATACATTTTTATAATTTTGAGCTCGCTGTGTATATATTTTATAATCCTCTTCCTTTCC
>CALISK010000235.1 GCA_938041625.1 uncultured Tenacibaculum sp.
TTTTAATTCTGATTTAATAAAAGAGAGTTGCGATATTCTGTTTTTAATAGAGGAAGAAGAAGCTACTATGTGGTTTAAAGAAGAATATGTTTTCAGTAGAGAGGTAAAAGAGAAAATACTTATAGGCATGATATCATTGGATATAAGTGATTATAATGATGGTACAACGATCTTTAAATTTTGGCCTGTATTTGATCATGGAGGAAAGGTGTGTTTAGATTCTAAAGTATTAAAAAAACATTTTATTGAAGTATTAAAAAAAGTAAATGGATATGATATAGTTCTCTATGAAAATGGAACATATTCTATAAGTATTTATGAAAACAGGAAAATTCCGGATAATTTATAATAAGGTAAAATCAAATGTTTTTAAATAAATTGATTAAAGCATTTTTAATTTAAACTTCAATTAATAAACAAACTTTAAACTATTTGTAATTTGTGTTTTCTAAGGGATTACATTTTATGAATTATTTTACGATTGTGGGTTGGTTAGGAGTTGTATTATTTGTTGTAGCCTATTTACTATTAAGTTTAGAGAAATTAAATGCTAAAAAGGCAACATATCATTGGTTGAATTTTTTAGGAGCTTTATGCTTAGTCTTAAATGCAGTATCAATAAAAGATAACCCTACAATAGTTGTAAATATTATTTGGGGGTTAATAGCAATTTTTACGGTATTTAAAAACTATAAGAAGTAGTTGAAATTTTAACAAAAATCAATTAAACTTAACACATGCTTAATATAAATAGTAGACTGTTTATTGTAAAACTCTGAATTATCTATTTGAGTTCCTAAATAAAAATAGCCTCCATCTATCATTGCAAAAATGATTTCATTTAACTCATCAATATTGTTATTGATAATTACATGATGTTCTTTAGCGCTTATTAATTTAGATTTTAAAACCTCTCTTAAAGAAGCGCTAAAGCTTTTAAAGCTATTACTTACCTCTTTATTTCTGTAAACTAACGCATATAAACTGTAAAAAACGCCATCATCTACATAATCACTCCATTTTCTAGTGAACATTTTCTTTATAAAATCTTCTAGAATATTTTTAGATGTAATTTTGTCAGGAGTACTATCATTTATAAAAGTAATGTAAGCTTCTAAAATATAGTTGTTTAAAGCTTCTAGGATATGCTCTTTGGTTTCAAAATAATGCATAACCAAACCTTTACTAATCCCCATGTGATTGGCTAAATTAGCTATAGAAACATTTTCTAAGCCTATATTTTTAGAAACTTCATAAAAAGCAATAACAATCTCTTTTCTTCTTTTGTCAGTTAAGTTTTTTCTTCCCATTTTAATATTAATTAACGGCAAATATATCATTATAATTTAGTGATTTTCTAGTTAACAATGCCTTCATATACTTCTATGGTTTCTTAACTCTATAGTAACTATTTTTTAATTGAACGATCGTTCAATCTATTTTTTTGATTTTATAATTTTACCACACTTAAAGGGGTATATAAAATGAAGAAAAATTTAACAAGCATATTATTACTACTATTTTCAATATCGATAATAGCACAAGAAAATAAAAAAACGAATAAAGTTGTTTTTATACTTGTTGATGGAATTTCGTCTGACTTATATTATAAATCGAATACCCCCAATATTGATGTTATTGGTAAAGAAGGTGGATTTGCAGAAGCATATGTAGGTGGTAAAAGAGGAACTATAACAGAGACACCAACAATTTCTGCAGTAGGTTATAATAGTTTAATTACAGGAACTTGGGTACATAAACATAATGTTTTTGGAAATGAAATTAAAAAACCTAATTACAATTACCCAACATTATTTAGAGTATTAAAAGATGCGTATCCAAATAAAAAAACGGCCATTTTTTCTACATGGTTAGATAATAGAACCAAATTAGTTGGTGAAAATTTACCAGCAACAAACCATGTAAAAATAGATTATCATTTTGATGGATTAGAATTAGATGAAGAACGTTTTCCGCATGACCCCTATAAAAAATATTTAAAGAGAATTGATGCAGAGGTTGCTAGAGAAGCGGCAAATCATATTCTAAATGAAGGCCCAGATTTATCTTGGGTGTATTTAGAACATAGTGATGATGTAGCACATTACTATGGTGAAAGTAAAGAGTTCTTTAATATCGTTGCTTATGAAGATGCTTTAATAGGAACTATTGCAGATGCTGTTAAATTAAGAGAACAAAAAACAAATGAAAACTGGTTGTTAATTGTAACCACAGATCATGGAAGAATGCCTTCTGATGGTAAACATCACGGATTTCAATCGCACAGAGAAAGAAGTATTTGGGTAGCTATGAATAAACCTATAACAAACGATTACTTTAAAAAAAACAAAGTAGCTATTGTAGATGTTTTTCCAACAATTACCAATTTCTTAAACATACCACTTCCTAAAAATGTAGCCTATGAATTAGATGGCGTACCACTAAATAAACAAATAGATGTTTTTGATTTAGAAGGAGTAGCAATTGATAAAAAAATGCAACTAAAATGGATGGTAGAACACAGAAAAAATGAAATAGCGAAAATTTATATCACGTATGCTAATAAAACTAAAGAAGGAACTAAAGATGAATATCAATTAATAGAAGAGGTTGATGTTCAAAAAAAAGAAGTACAACTAAAAATTAATCCACCAAAACAAACAAACTACATAAAAGTAGTCTTAGAAACTAAAAATCATTCAATAAATACTTGGGTAAAAATTAATAAAAACAAATAATTATTTAAAAATGAGGGGACATATAACAATTTTACTACTATTTCTTGTGTCGTTATTATATGCACAAGAAAGTATTACAGGTACGGTTACTGATGCTTCTACGGGAGAAGTATTACCAGGAGTCGGTATTATGGTAAAAAACACTACCAGAGGAACAGAAACCGATTTTAATGGAAATTTCACTATTTCAATAAAAAAAGGAGAGGCTGTAAATTTTTCTTTTATAGGGTTTAAAACGCAAGAGATTTTATTTACAAATCAAACTACTTTAAAAGTAATTTTAGAAGAAGACAATGCGCAATTAGATGAGGTAATTGTAACTTCTTTAGGAATTAAAAAAGAAAAAAGAGCATTAGGATATGCTGCAACAGAGTTAAAAGGAAATGAGTTAAATAAAGTTAAGACAGTTAATGTTGTAAATTCATTAGCAGGTAAAATAGCAGGAGTTCAAGTGTCAGGCGCTAGTAATGGTGTTTCTAGTTCTGCACGTATAGTTATTAGAGGAGAAAATTCATTAAATATAAATAGTAATAGTCCACTTTTTATTTTAGACGGAATTCCTGTAAATAATAGAATATTTGGAGTTGGAGGAAATACAACAGATCAGGCAGATTTACCAACTGATTATGGAAATGGAATTTCTGAATTAAATTCAGATGATTTTGAATCTGTAACCGTTTTAAAAGGGGCAGCAGCTTCTGCACTTTATGGTTCTAGAGCTTCTAATGGAGTAGTGGTTATAACCACTAAAACAGCAAATAAACATGAAGAAGGATTAGGGGTAGAAATAGCATCATCATCAATGTTTAGTAGTGCTTTACGTTTACCAGAATTACAAACTCAGTTTGGAGGAGGCTGGGGAGGTGCTTATGCTTCTAACTTCGGAACAAATTTCGGACCTGCATTAGATGGTAGTGTTATATCTCAGGAATTATCTTTAGGAGAGGTGGTAAACAGACCATTTAAAAATAGATATGATTTAAATGATTTTTTCAAAGATGGAATGAGTTTAAATAATACAGTTACTTTAAGCGGAGCAGATGAAAAAGGAAATTTTTTGTTTAGTTATGGAAACACATATAATGAAGGGATTGTACCGAATACAAATTTAAAAGGAAACAGTTTTAGATTAAATGCAAGTTATCAGTTAAGTGAAAAATTAAAAGCAAGTATAAAGACAAATTATATAACAAGAGGTTCAGATAATTTAACAGTAGCAGGTTATGGAAATCAAGGGATTATGTATACGTTACTATGGAATTATATTAATACTGATTTAAATGACCTGAAAGATTATTGGAATGTAGAGAATCAAGAACAGCGTAGGTTATTCTCTTGGGGAGATAATCCATGGTTTATTGTGAATGAAAACATAAATGCTTTTAATAAAAATAGATTTATAGGAAATGTAAACTTAAACTATCAATTTAATGAAAACTGGAGTTTATTAGGAAGAGTAGGGATAGATCAATCAAATGATTTCAGATGGTCTAGAAGATCCATAGGAGCAGTAAGAAACCCTAATGGAATGTATAGGGAGCAAAAAATAGATTTTGAAGAAATTAATGCCGATTTTTTACTGTCATATAAAAATAATTTTGGAGATTTTTCTACCACAATTTCAGCAGGTGGAAATAGATTTGATCAAAAAATAAAAGAAGGATTTTTACAGGGTAATGGGCTTTCAATACCTGGTTTATACAATGCTCAAAATATAAATGTAACTCCTGTAATTCGAAATAATGTATATGAGAAAAGAATTAATAGTTTATACGGATTTACAAATATAGGATATAGAGATTATGTATATGTAGATTTATCTATAAGAAACGATTGGTCTTCAACATTACCAACAAGTAATAATTCATTTTTCTATCCAGCAGCTTCTATATCATTTATTCCTACTAGTGCTTTTGAATTACCAGAAGAAATCAACTTTATGAAAGTACGTTTCAATATAGCTGAAGTAGGAGGAGATACAGATCCTTATAATTTAGAAAAAGCATATAATTTTGGAACTTTAGGGGGTACTTTAACAAACCCTACTGAGTTATTAAATGCAAATTTGAAACCAGAAAAAACAGTTTCTACAGAGTTTGGTTTTGAAGGAATGTTTTTTAATAAACGAATAACCTTAGATGCTACATATTATACTGCCACTTCAGAAAATCAAATTTTAAATGTTGGAATATCTGGTGCTAACGGATTTAACTCTATTGTAGCAAATGCAGGTGAAATTAAAAATTCAGGAATTGAATTAGCACTAGGAGTAAAGCCTATAAAAACAGATGATATAGAATGGAGTATTAATGCGAATTTTACTAAAAATAAGAGTGAAGTAGTTTCTCTTTTAGATAATCTAGATACATTTATTATTGGAGAAGGACCAGATGGAGTTACCATAGAGGCTAGACCAGGTGGACAAATGGGAGATATTTATGGTAATAGTTATGTGCGAAATGATGAAGGGCAAATTATTTATGAAAATGGATTACCGTTAACAGGTAATAGAAAAAAAGTAGGGAATTACAATCCAGATTGGATTTT
The DNA here is from genome assembly GCA_938041625.1 of uncultured Tenacibaculum sp. Lineage (GTDB taxonomy): Bacteria > Bacteroidota > Bacteroidia > Flavobacteriales > Flavobacteriaceae > Polaribacter. The sequence continues at coordinate 5,286 of CALISK010000235.1, forward strand.
AGGATTAGCTACTAATTTCAATTATAAAGGATTTAATTTTTCTGCTCAATTTGATATTAGAGAAGGCGGAGAGGTATATTCATATACCAATGCAATAGGAAGAGAAAGTGGAATATTAGCAAATACATTACCTTGGAGAGATGGAATTGTAGGAGAAGGAGTTGTAAGTGACGGAAGTGGGGGTTTTACACCAAATACGCAAGAAGTTACTGCAGAAGATTGGGCCTATGCTGTACCTAGAAGTAATGCAGAAGCAAATATTTTTGATGCTTCATTTGTGAAATTAAGGCAATTAAGTTTTGGATATTCTTTTGATGATACAGTATTAGATACATTAAAATTACAAGGCTTATCTATAAGTTTAGTAGGATCAAATTTATTTTTATGGACAGATGTTCCTAATATAGATCCTGAAGCGCAAGGTATATCTGGAGGAACCTTATTACCAGGTTTAGAAGTAACTCAACTACCATCTACCAAAAGTTACGGTTTTAAAATTAACATGAAACTTTAATCAATAACGAAAATGAAAAAAATTATATACTTAGTAATAGCGCTTATTGTTTTTAGCGCTTGTACAGAAGGTTTCGAAAACATAAATACGAATCCAAATAATCCAGAAGAAGCAAGTGAGAATCTGTTGTTACCAACTGTAATTTTCGATTTAACCAATACAATGGTGAATGAATCGTATAATTTTGGAGATATTATAGGACAATATGGAGCTAGATATGAATTTAATGATTTAGATATATATAGATGGCAATCAGATAATCGTTTTTGGTCTCCAATGTACACGATACTTCAAAATATAAAAGACATTAAAAATATAGCAGAAGCTAATAGAAATACAAATTATAAAGCAGTAGCATTAATCTTAGAATCATACATTTATAGTGTTATTACCGATGCTTATGGAGATGTGCCTATGTCGGAAGCAAATAGAGCAGAAGAAGGAATAATAACACCTGTATATGATAAACAAGAAGCTATTTATACAAAGTTATTTGAAAAATTAGAGAAGGCAAATGCTATCATAAATATGTCTGAAACTATTAGTGGAGATGCTCTTTACAGTGGGAATATGTTATCATGGAAAAAATTTGCTAATTCATTACGTTTACGATTATTAATGCGTACTAGTAGTATTAAAAATGTTGGTGCAGATATTTCAGAAATCCTAAATAATTCGACTAAATACCCAATTTTTGAATCGAATGCTGATAATGCTATTTATGAATATAGTGGTTCTTTACCAAATGTTTCTCAAGTGGCTTTACCAGGAGGAGGTAGAGATTATGATTATTATTTGTTAATACCTACCAATCATTTTGTGAATCTTTTAAGTACAAATAACGATCCACGATTAAATGTATGGGTAAGCCCTAAAGAAGGAACTAATGATAGAACATTAGGAGTTGAGCCAGGACAATCATTAAGTGATATAGGAAGACCAGCATCTTTTAGTAGAAGGGCTTCAGAATTTTATGAAAGCGCAACTTTAATTCAAGGTATATTCATGACTTATAGTGAGGTAAATTTCCTTTTATCAGAAGCTAGTGAAAGAGGCCTTATCTCAAATAATACGGCTAAAAATTATTACGACATGGGAGTTACTGCTTCTTTTGAACAATGGAATGTAACAATACCAAGTGATTTTTTATCTGTAACAGTACCTTATGATAATACTACAGATAGGTTATACGAACAAAAATGGTTAGCATTATATCATTCTGGAATAGAATCTTGGTTTGATTGGAAAAGAACAGCAAAACCAAGTTTTATAAATGCAGGCTCAGGAAATATTAATGGAGGTTTAGTTCCTGTTAGGTTAAAATATCCAAGTTTAGAACAATCAGTTAATAAAATGAACTATGATACTGCATCATCTGCTATGGGAGGAGATGAAATTAATGCTTCTTCTTGGTGGTGGTAACAATTTTTAATATAAGTTGTTTTGTTTATTTATATCGTTAAGTAAAAAGGATTGAACATTTAAGTTCAATCCTTTTTTGTATAAAATGTTTTCAGAAATTATCTGAATACTATCTTTAAATTGCTAAAGCACCAGCTTCTGCTACTGTATGGTCATTTTCAACAGAACTTCCACTTACACCAATAGCACCGATAATTTCACCAGCTTCATTTTTAATAGGAACTCCACCAGGAAAAGTAATTAAACCATTATTAGAGTGTTCGATATTATATAAAGGACCACCAGGTTGAGATAATTCTCCGATAATACCTGTGTTCATATCAAAATAACGAGCAGTTTTTGCTTTTTTAATAGAAATATCTAATGAACCTAACCAAGCACCATCCATACGTGCAAATGCTACTAAATTTGCTCCTGAATCTACAATAGCAATATTCATTTTTGTATCTATTTCAATAGATTTATCTTTAGCTATACTAATTATTTCTTCTGCTTGAGCTAATGTAATATTCATTTTTTTGTTTTTTTAATTTGATAATAATGATGCAAAGATAGTGTGTCAATTCTTTTTTTATCACGTAATCCTCAAATTAAAATAATTTGTTATTTAAATAAGCAGAACACTTTGGTATTTAGTAATTGTTAACGAATATGAATTGATATTCATCGAATATGTGTTTTCGATTATTTTCATTAATCAACATCATTATATTCGTATTGATATTTGAAATAAAAATTAAAAATAAGATGATTAAAAAAGTATTAATTTTATTTGTTGGAATAGTAATCTTAAGTTCTTGTGGTACTAATGCAACAGATTTAAATAAACCAGAAAGTTTTACAAAAATAAAAGAATTGGCTCTAAGTAAATTTGGTGGAGATAAAGAAATATATAAGTTTTCAATACAAACCAAAGATCATTTAACAAGTGAAGTTTCTTATTTAAATATAAGTTATTTAGAAGATAAGTTAGATTATGGACAAATGTATTTTCTTTCGTTAAATGGTAAGGAAAAATTAGAAGAACCTGAAAAAGCAAGAGACAGTTTTCAAAAAAAGTTTTTCTTAAAAAATAAACAAGGAAAAGTAAAAATAAAAGATCTTGACTTTAGTATTATTGAGGCTAAATATGATGAAGGTATAGGAATGATTTCAAATGAATATGAAAGTTTCACATTACATAGTTGGACATATAATGTAAATAATAAAGGCGAGATAACAGCTGATTTTACAATTGAGGGTAGAAAAAAAGGAGAAAGCACTTCTATGCAAGGAAGAAACATTGTAACAAATTATTATGAGTTTCCATTTAAAATGAATGTTGATAAATCTATTGAAGCTAAATAACAATTAATTTAAAAAAGAATAAAAGAAAAAGTTTTTTAAACTAAAAAAGGATTGAATTAAATATTCAATCCTTTTTTGTATGTATTATTTAATCTAAAAAGATAAATTAACTATTTCTACGTTTATTAGCTAATAAAGTATTTTTAAGAAGCATTGCAATCGTCATTGGGCCTACACCACCTGGAACAGGAGTAATGTATGATGACTTTTCTGCAACCTCTTGAAAAGCAACATCTCCTACTAATCTAAATCCGCTTTTCTTAGAAGCATCAGCAACACGAGTAATTCCCACATCAATAACTACAACTCCTTTTTGTACCATATCAGCTTTTAAAAATTCTGGAATACCAATAGCAGCAATAATAATATCTGCTTTTTTAGTAATTTCTTCTAAATTTTGAGTTCTACTATGTGTTAAAGTAACTGTTGCATTTCCTACTTTTCTTTTTTGAGAAAGTAAGATACTCATTGGGCTACCTACTATATGACTACGGCCAATAACCACTACATTTTTTCCTGAAGTTTCAACTTTGTAACGATCTAATAATTCTAAAATTCCAAATGGAGTAGCAGAAATGAAAGTAGGTAAGTTTAAAGCCATTTTACCTACATTTTCTGGATGAAAACCATCTACATCCTTTTCAGGATCTATAGCCATTAAAACTTTTTGTTCATCTATGTGTTTAGGTAGTGGAAGTTGAACAATAAAACCATCAATATCGTTATCAATGTTTAAAATTTCAATTTCATTTAATAATTCTGCTTCTGTAGTTTCGTCTGATAATTGAATTAATGTAGATTCAAAACCAACACGCTCACAAGCTTTCACTTTTGCATTTACATAAGTTAAACTAGCTCCATCATTTCCTAAAATGATTGCTGCTAAATGAGGTGCTTTTTTTTCATTTCTTTTTAATTCACCAACTTCTAAAGCGATCTCTTCTTTAATATCCGCTGAAGTTTTTTTTCCGTCGAGTAATACCATTTGTTGTTGTTAGTGTGTTGTTGTGTTATTTAAATAAAAAAGAGAAGCGTGTAACTTCTCTTTTTGTTTTTATTTCATGCCTCGCATCATTTGCATCATACGTTTTCCGCCACCGCCTTGCATCATTTTCATCATTTTGCTCATTTGATCAAATTGCTTCATTAGTTGGTTTACTTCTTGAACGGAAGTACCAGACCCTTTAGCAATTCTTTTCTTTCTACTGGCGTTTATAATGGTTGGTTTAGTTCTTTCATCAGGGGTCATAGAATGAATAATAGATTCTATTCCTTTAAATGCATCATCATCAATATCAATGTCCTTTAAAGCTTTACCAGCTCCAGGAATCATTCCTACTAAATCTTTCATGCTACCCATTTTCTTGATCTGTTGAATTTGACTTAAGAAATCATCAAACCCAAACTGATTTTTTGCAATCTTCTTTTGAAGTTTTCTTGCTTCAGCTTCATCATATTGTTCTTGAGCTCGTTCTACTAAAGAAACAACATCTCCCATTCCCAATATACGATCTGCCATACGATCTGGGTGAAAAACGTCAATAGCATCCATTTTTTCACCAGTACCAATAAATTTAATTGGTTTATCTACAACAGATTTAATAGAAAGAGCAGCTCCACCACGAGTATCACCATCTAGTTTTGTTAAAACTACACCATCAAAATTTAAAACATCATTAAAGGCTTTTGCAGTATTAACAGCATCTTGCCCAGTCATAGAATCTACCACAAATAAAGTTTCTTGTGGTTTAACAGATTTATGAATGTTAGAAATTTCGGTCATCATTTCTTCATCAACAGCTAAACGACCAGCGGTATCAATGATTACTACATTCTTATTATTTGCTTTAGCGTGCTTAATTGCATTTTCAGAAATCTCTACAGGATTCTTATTTCCTTCTTCCGCATATACTTCAACACCAATTTGTTCACCTACCACTTTTAATTGATTAATGGCGGCTGGTCTGTAAACATCACATCCAACTAAAAGAACTTGTTTTGTCTTTTTAGTTTTTAGAAAGTTAGCAAGTTTACCGGAAAAAGTAGTTTTACCAGATCCTTGTAAACCTGACATTAAAATAACAGTAGGAGAACCACCTAAGTTAATACCTACAGTATCTCCACCCATTAATTTGGTAAGCTCGTCTTTAACAAGTTTTACCATTAATTGCCCTGGGTTTAACGTTGTTAAAACGTTTTCTCCCATTGCTTTATCCTTAACAGAATTGGTGAATTCTTTTGCTATTTTAAAATTTACATCGGCATCTAATAAAGCTCTACGTACTTCTTTTAAAGTTTCAGCTACGTTAACTTCATTAATCTTACCATGACCTTTTAGCGTATGTAACGCTTTGTCTAATTTTTCACTTAAATTATTGAACATTGGTGTCTGCTACATTTTTAGAGGCACAAATATAGCATTTTCGTTAGTAGTTTTCAATTAAATCTTTAGTATGATGTTCAGTATGGTAAGCAGTCCACATAATAATTTCTCTAACAGGCATTTTTCCCATAAGAGGATGAGGTAGAATAACAGAGTCTAGATCACTATCTTTCCACTGATTAGTTTTATGTTGTAACTTTTTTTGTTGAATTTGAAGTTTGGCAAGTAATTTTGTTTTTTCTCTTAAAGAAGGTTTGGTAATATGAGCATTAAATTGCTTTGCTTCTTCTTTGTATTTAACAAGTTTATCTTGATATTTTTTTATTATTTGATCATAATTTCTTGTTTCTCTATTTGATTTCCCAAATTTTAATTTGAGTAAAAACTTAGGCAAACTCATAGCTTGATTCAATTTTTTAATAGAATCAACCAAATGCACAATCTGTTGTCCTGTAGTCCATTTTTCTTTGGGCCCTTCAATCCATTTTTCCACAGGTTGTTTTTCAATCCAATTAAATAAATCTAAATGTTTTTCCTCGATTAATTGATTAATTTGGTCTTTCCTCATTTTAAACTTTATATTTATAAAGTAAATATACTAAAATATAAAATGCATTTTTACTGCTAAAACTATTCCTAAAAACTTTTTTTTAAAAAAAATCTTAAAAAATAAAAGACATTCAAAAGAAAATATTTAGAAGTATAATGAAATTAAATTTTTAGTTTGTTATTTTCGGGGAATTAAGAAATTTTACATAAATGAAGAAAAGTATAACACTAAAAGAATTATCTAAAATATTAAAAGTATCGATTTCTACTGTATCAAAAGCTTTAAATGATAGTTATGAAATAAGTGAAATTACTAAGAAGAGAGTCAGGGAGGCAGCAAATGAATACAATTATAAACCAAATAGGACAGCTATGAACCTTAAATCTGGTAGGGTAAATACTATCGGAGTAATACTACCAAGTTTAAAAAACTTTTTTTTAGCCAGGGTATTAAGAGGTATAGAAAATGTAATAGCAAAAACAGATTACAATATAATTATAAGTATTACCAATGAATCTCATGAGAAAGAAGTACAATCAGTACTCTCTTTGGCAAATGGTTTTGTTGAAGCTATAATTATAGCTGTTTCTGAAGAGACTCAAGTATTACAAGATTATTCTCATTTAGAAAACGTAAAAGACAAAGTTCATTTATTAATGTTTGATCGTGTTGTAAATACAATACCTTGTGATAAGGTTTTAGTAGATGATTATGATGCAGTTTTAAATGCAGTGAAAGATTTGCAACTTAATGGAAGAAAAAATATAGCATTAACATCAACAATAAATAATTTAAGCGTTGGAAAGTTAAGAATTAAAGGATATACAGATGCTATTAATGAATATCATAAACCAATTATTATTGAAGGTACTGTAGAGGTAATTAAAAAAGCGTTAAGAGAGAGATTAAAAGAAGAATCTATTGATGCTATAATAGCTTTAGATGAAGAGGCTTCATTAGCTTCATTTAAAGTAGGTAAAAAAGAAAAATTACTTGATAACGGAAAGCTTTCTTTAATAGGATATGCAGGTAAAACGATTTCTGAGCATTTAACTCCAAGTTTAACAACAATTAATCAACATGGAAAAAAAATAGGTAGAACTGCTGCTAAAATGATATTAAATAAATTAAAAAATGAAAACGAGAAATCTGAAGAGATAATTATAAAATCGACATTATATAATAGAGAAACAACGAGAATAAAAGAATAGACAATTAGAAAAAATTATTATTTACAATAAGTAACCTAACGTATTTGAGTTATTATTTTTTTAATAATACCGCTATTCGAAATAGTTTGTGTAGCATTACCAAAGTAATTATTTTCAGTATTAATTTTTTTAGAAGCAGAAGAATGAATTTCTAAAAAACCTTGATCTTTAAATAATTTAGCGTTTAAAGGAGAAATACCACCCCCAGGTAGTATGATGATACTTTTATGATGTTTTTTATTGATTTCTTTTAATAATTTTAACCCTTTTTCTGCAGTCATTGCTTTACCTGAAGTTAAAACTCGATTAGCGCCTAACTGTATTAATTTTTGAATTTCTATTCTTGGTTTTTTTACAAGATCAAAAGCTCTATGAAAAGTAAAAGGTAGTGGTGAAGAAAGTTCAATTAATTCTTTAGTTCTTTTTTCATCTATTGTATTATCTATATTTAGTATTCCAGAAACAATTCCTTTGCAGCCCATTTTTTTACTAAGAAGAATATTCTCCTTCATTATTTGAAATTCTTGTTCAGAATAAACAAAATTTCCGCTTCGAGGACGTATAAGAACAAAAGTATCTATAGTCAGTTTTGAAGTAATTAATTTTAATAAACCATAGGAAGGAGTAATCCCTCCAACATTTAATTCGGAGCAAATTTCTATTCTATGTGCTCCTGCTTTTTCTGCATTTATGGCAGATTCAAAAGAATTAACACAAACTTCTAATAGCATATTATCATTGATTATAAAATAAGCAATTTACAATGTTTAAATTATTTAAGATTAAAACAGAATTTTAAAATATAAAAAGTATTGAAAATAAAATTAAGAGGTTTATTTTTACATTAAAATTAACCAAATGAATAAATCTAAACTACTTATAATTGTTTCTTTTTTTTCAATATATATTATTTGGGGATCTACCTACGTATTAAATAAAATATCGGTATCAGAAATTCCACCTTTATTGTTAGCTTCTATTCGATTTGGAGTAGCTGGAATTTTAATTATGATAATAGCCAAATTATTAAAACAGTCATTAAAGATTACTAAAAAACAGTTTATAAATACTTTGATAGCTGGTTTCCTATTCTTAGTGTACGGAAATGGGGTATTTGTTTGGGCTTTAAAATATGTAGACACAGGTTTTGCTGCTCTTTTAGCATCAACTCAACCTTTGTTTGTATTGTTTTTATTGCGATTGATAGATGGTAAGCGTATGCAAAGGAAATCTATAATAGGTGTAGTTTTAGGTATTATAGGGATGTATCTTTTGGTAAGTCAAAAAGAAATAGCAACTTCTGAAGGAATGGTTTTAGGAATATTTATGATCTTAACCTGTGTTTTAAGTTGGAGTTATGGAAGTGTATTTGTATCTAAAGCTAATTTACCTAAGAACTTTTTTGTAAGTACAGGTTATCAAATGATTACTGGAAGTTTTTTATTGTTTTTTTGGAGTCTTATTTTTAAAGAAGATATGACTACATTATTTAATATTAGTTATAAAGTAAAAGTATCAATGGTTCTTTTAGTATTGTTTGGAAGTATTGTTGCTTTTACAGCCTTTAATTATTTATTGAAAGTAATTTCGCCAGAAAAAGTAGCTACATCAGCTTATGTAAACCCAATAATAGCTCTATTATTAGGTTGGTATTTTTTAGATGAACAATTAACCAATCAATCTATTATAGCTTCTATTGTATTACTTACAGGAGTCTATTTTATAACTTCTAGAAAAAGGGTTTCTAAAAATAAGGCAATAACTAAACCTAAATAAAATAAATTAGCACAATATGACCATATTGTGCTAATTTGTTAAGTATATCTCTTTTTTTATTAGAGATAATTTACATTAATTACAATGCTTATTATAAGCATCGTGACCATCGTTATAATCTCCTTGAAATCCACCTCCTAAAAGTAATTTCTTTAGAGTTTTACAATATTTTCTTCTAGATGTTCCTCCTTGAATTGTTTGTTGCTCTATTTTATTTAGAGTTTTTCCTAAAGTTAAAATTGAATTTTTCATGATTTAATAATAGTGTTAAATAATTTAGTTAAACCCTTGATCATTTTAAGACATTCAAGGTTTATGTCTTTCTTTCGCGAAAAGAGTATTGCTTAATTTTAAATTAAAATACTTTTCATAACAGATATTTAATTAATGTGCATTGTTATCTGAATGTGGATTATTAGTACATATAATGTTAAAACAACTGTAACGGCTTAAATGTGGATACATTTCGAGCCATTCATACGAACTACCAATACAACAATAATTGTATTCTGTAGGAGCTGGTAATTGTTTTCCTTTAATCCGATTTTTTTCAATTTTACTTAATATTTTTCCTAAACTTAAAATTGTTTCAATCATAAAAGAGTTTTTGTATTTAAATATTCGAGTTAATTATGATCTTTGCAAAGACGTTTATAAAACTATTTTGTTTATTTTTAGCAGAAGTATGAATGTATACATTTATACAAGTATATATCTCTTTATCCATTTTAAATCAAAAACTAAAGCACCAATGCAATTTCAAAAATCTTCGTTTAAATTTTTAAATGATTTAGCTCTTAATAATAACCGTGAGTGGTTTGCAGAACATAAAAATGAGTTTACTACTGTTCAGAATACTGTAAAGGAATTTTATACAGAAGTACAAAAGAATTTAGAAGAACACGATGAAATTGAAAAGCATAAATTGTTTAGAATTTATAGAGATGTTCGTTTTTCAAAGGATAAAACTCCATATAAAACACATTTTGCAGGTTCTTTTTCTAGACAAGGAGCTCATTTAAGAGGTGGATATTATTTAAGATTAAAACCAGGAGAAAGTTTTTTAGGCGGTGGTTTTTGGGACCCTAATAAAGAAGATTTATTAAGAATTAGAAAAGAGATAGAAATAGACGCTTCAGAGTTTAGGGAAGTGATTAATGATGCTAATTTTGTAAAACATTTTGGAGGTAAATTTGAAGGAGAAGAATTGAAAACAGCACCTAAAGGTTTTGATAAAACACATCCAGATATTGATTTAATTAGAAAAAAAGGATTTATAGCTGTTCAAAATTTTACAGATAAAGAAGTCCTGTCTCCAAATTTTTTAGAAAAAATAAATGAATCCTATATAGCATTACGACCATTTTTTAATTTAATGAGTTCTATTTTAACAACGAATTTGAACGGAGAGAGTTTGATTGATTAAGGTTTTTAATTTCTTTCTTTAGAAAAAAGTAAGTTACGATGGTAGCTAATATATCAGAAATAGGAAAAGCAAACCAAATTCCTTTTAACTCAAAAAAGATAGGTAGAATAATAATAAAAGGAATTAAAAAAATAGATTGTCTTAGTAGTGTTAATATTAAGGCAGGGGTAGCCTTACCAACTGCTTGAAAATAAGAAGATCCTATTAATTGAAATGCAATAAATGGGGTAGCTAAAAGACAGGTTAATAAAGCTTTTGGTGTTTCTGTTAATAAAGTTTCATCGGTAGTAAAAATAGCTGCCATTTGATTATTAAAAAGAAATATACAAACGAAGATAACTGAACATAATATAGTTCCATATTTTATAGCTGTTTTTAAAACGTCTTTTACTCGGTCAAATAATTCAGCACCATAATTATATCCTGCTATAGGAATAAATCCTTGTACAATACCAAAAATAGGAAAGAATATAAACATCATTAATCGGTTAATGATTCCAAATATGGCTACAGAAGTTTCATTACCATACTTAAATAAAGAATAATTTAAAACGATAATTAAAATACTAGAAGTAGCCTGTCTTACTAAAGTAACACTTCCTAGTGAAGTTATTTCTTTAACTAATTTTTTTTGTAATTGTAAATATTTAATCCCTATTCTTAATTCACTTTTACTTGAAAAAAGAAAACCAACAATAAAAATTCCACAAACAGCATACGCTAAAGCAGTGGCTAAACCAGCGCCAAACATTCCCCAATCGAATACTTTAATAAAAATAATATCGAGTATGATATTAGCAATAGCAGGTAAAATTAAAGCAACCATAGCATATTTTGGTTTGCCTAATGCTCTAATTATTGGATTTCCCATCATAGCAAAAGCTAAAAATGGAGCTCCAATTATAATGACTCTAAAATAAGGAATTGCAGGTGTTATAATATCTCCATTAGCACCAAAGAGAGTTAAAACCGAAGTTTCAAATAAGATACAGATACCTACTAAAATTAAAGAAATAATTGCTGTAAGGCTTATTTGATTACCAAAAATAGTCTTTGCTTTTTCAATATTGTTAGCTCCTAAAGCAATAGAAATGATAGAACTTCCTCCAACACCTACTGCCATTCCCATAGAAGAAATTAAAAAACTAATAGGCAATACAACTGTAATTGCAGCAATGGCTAAAACTCCAATCCATTGACCAACAAAAATGGTGTCTACAATCATATTAATAGACATTACAAGAATACCTATAGAAGCTGGAATAGATTGTTTTAATAATAAGGAACTTACTTTTTCTGTAGATAGCTCGTTAGCAATTTTGTTCATCGGGAAGTTTAATTAGTAAACAAAGAAACAAAATAATACGATTAGTTATGTATGTTTGTTACTATGAATTTAAATGAAAATTTTTCAATTAAAAGAAAGGTTGTTAAAGAAGAAATTGATGAATTAAATCATGTAAATAATGTGGTTTATTTACAATGGGTGCAAGACATTGCAAAATTACATTGGAAAGAACTCACAAAAAATAATGATTATAAGGATTTAATTTGGGTCGTAATACGACATGAAATTAATTATTTGGGAGAAGCAACTTTAAATGATGAAATAAAATTAACTACATGGGTAGGAGAGACAGGTGGTGTAAAGTCAATAAGACATGTAGCTATTTATAAAGAAGAAAAATTAATAGCAAAGGCAGAAACAACATGGTGTTTATTAAATGGAAAAACTTTTAGACCAACAAGGATTACAGAAAGTATTGTAAATTTATTATCACCACTTTAATAAGTCGTCTATCTTTGCATTTTAAAAGAATTATATGTCAACATTTTCGGCTTTAGGTATTCGCAAAGATTTTGTAAAAGGATTGAATGAGTTAGGGATAAAAAAACCTACAGAAATTCAGGAAAGAACTATTCCTTTTTTATTACAAGAAAAAACTGATTTTATTGGTTTAGCACAAACAGGAACCGGTAAAACGGCGGCATTTGGATTGCCTATTTTACATCAAATAAAATCAGAGTCAAATACTATTCAAGCGCTAATTTTATCACCAACAAGAGAGTTGGTTCAGCAAATAAAAAAACAACTATTTAAGTTTACAAAATATGTAGATAAAAAAATATTTGTAGAAGGTGTTTATGGAGGTGAAAGAATAGAAAGGCAAATTAAAAATTTACAGAGGACTACGCATATAGTTGTAGCAACACCAGGAAGATTGATCGATTTAATAGAACGAGGAGAAATTGATTTAAAAAACATTAAAACATTGGTGTTAGATGAAGCTGATGAAATGTTGAGTATGGGTTTTAAATTAGAAATTAATAGAATTTTAAAATATACTTCAGGAGAAAGAAACACTTGGCTGTTTTCTGCAACAATGCCAGATGAAATTAAACGTATCGTTAAAAGCTATATGAATATAAATGCTAAACGAGTAGAAATTAATCCGGCTTCTGTGGTTAATGAAAACATAACACATTATTATTCATTGACTACCATTCCTAAAAAAACTGCAGCAATTGTTTCTTTTTTAGAAGGGAGACATAATGAAAGAGGAATTATTTTTGCAAGAACTAAAGCAGGAGCAAGAAAGCTTACGAATGAATTGCAAGAAGAAGGATTTACAGTTGGAGTTTTAGAAGGAGATATGAAGCAAATTGAGAGGGATAAGGTAATGAGAGCTTTTAAAAATGAGAGTCTACAGTACTTAATAGCTACCGATGTTGCGGCAAGAGGTATTGATGTACAAAATTTAAATTTTGTATTGCATCATCAACTTCCTGAACAATTAGAATATTATACCCATAGAAGTGGTAGAACAGCAAGAGCAGGTAATAAAGGTATTTCTCAGGCTTTTATTTTACCAAATGAATTAGAAAATATACATCAAATACAAAAGAAATTAAATATTAAGTTTATTAAAAAATAATAGAAACAACTACCTATGAATATCATATATATCTTAGATATTTTAGGAACTTTCGTCAATGATATATAAGGTAAGTACTTTTGAAATTAGTAAAGTTGTTTTAACTTTATTAGCTAGATTTGTTATTGTTTTAATAGTATTTCAAAAAGCTTTTAATATCACAATATGTTTGAAACCCTTTTAGACCTTGATAATTTAACTGCCACAGCAGATTATGTAGGTACATTTGCTTTTGCAATTAGTGGTGCATTAGTTGCTTCTAAAAAAAAGTTTGATTTATTTGGCGTTATAATTATAGCTTTTGTAACAGCAGTAGGAGGAGGGATGTTAAGAGATGTTTTAATTAATGCGCATCCAATAAATTGGATAGGTGATCTAAATTATATCTGGACTATTTTTATTGCAGTAGCATTTACATTCCTATTTAAGAAAAAAATAGAACCCTTACGTAAAACTTTTTTTTTATTCGATACTATAGGAATTAGTGTGTTTACTTTATTAGGAATTCAAAAAGGTTTAAGTTATGAACTTCCTGCTATAGTAGCCTTAATTATGGGAATGGTTTCTGCTGTTTTTGGAGGAGTAATAAGAGATGTATTAACAAGAAAAGTACCTTTGATTTTTAAAAAAGAAATATATGCTTCTGCTTGTTTATTGGGAGGTTTAGTGTATTTAACATTAAAACATTTTAATTTTCAAGAGAATATAGTATTTGTAATATCTGCATTAGTTATTATTAGTGTAAGAACCTTGTCTGTTGTTTATAAATTAGAATTACCAAAAATTAGAGATGACTATTTTTAAATCATACAGTTTAGTAGATTCCTTTAGTAATTAGTTAAAAAAGAGGCTAAAATTGCAAAATATTTATTGAAATTTAAAATCAATTTTTTTAAATTGCTGAAAAAAGAGGGGTTTTTATGAAACAAATTACTTTGTTTTTAGTGTTGTTATTGAACTTAACAGTTTTTTGTCAGGATAAAAAGCTACCAGAAGGTTGGGATGAAATATTGCTTGAAGGCCAAACAGCCTATATGAATTTAGTAACAGGTGATGTATCATATGTTTTGCCTAAAATAGTTGCCAGTGTACCTAAAAAAGTTGTAGAATATGACCCTACTATTACACATAAAGTTAAGAAAGGAGAAACACTTAGTAGTATTTCAAGAAAATATAATAAACACTTATCAGAGTTATATAGATTGAATAGCTTAGTTAATTTTGATTCAATAGAAATAGGAGATGAAATTGTAATAGGGTATAGGCAAGAAAAAATTAAAGAACAGTATCAAAATGTTATTTATGATAATGAAACTAGTAATGAAGGCGTAGTTACAGATTATCATATAGTTCAATCTGGAGATACTTTATATAGTATTTCTAAGAAATACAAGATTAACTTAACAATATTAAAAAGAAAAAATAACTTAAAGACGAACGCTATTTTTGTAGGACAAAAGCTACAAATTCAAAAATAGAGAAAGAAAATACCAATCTGAGAAAATTACAAATGGCAAACGAAAACAAATACACTAAAGAAGATCTTCAAGAACTTAAGTGGAATGAACATATTCGTTTAAGACCAGGGATGTATATTGGTAGAGTTAATTTAAGAGGATTTATTGATCTTTTAAAAGGAATTTATAGTGTTTCTCTTTCCAAACTAAAAGCTGATACTATATCTTTTGATTTTAAGAATAGTAATAGAGGTAAAATTATAATCGATAATATTCAGAACCCAGTAATTGACAATTGGAGTAAATGGAATTCAAATTCTCAAAACCCATTTATTTTAGAATTTCAAACATTAAATGCTCTTAGTTTATTCTTTACAATTAGATTATTTGATTCTAATGATGATATAATACTAAGACAGGAATACAAAGAAGGTGTTTTAACTAATGGTGAATTAACTGAAAAGCCTATTGAATGTAATAAGTTAGAAATAGATTTTACACTTGACACGAAAATTTGGAAGAAATTTAATTGGCTGGAAAGTTTTATAAACCATGAAATCAGAGAATTTGCATATTTACATAAAAATGTAAAATTTAGAGTACATTATGAAGTTGCTGATGAACAATGTAATATTGTTTACTTCTTTGAAAATGGATTGAAAGATAGAATTGAGGTTGAAAATTTAAAAGGTTTAGGAAGCAGTTATTTCAATACTTATTTTACTAAGGAAATAAAGGATTTTAGTATAGAAGTGGCATTTGCTTTCAGAGATTATACAGTAGACGAACCATTTTTAAAATCATTCGTAAACGATTATTATACAAATGAAAATGGGAGTCATATTGATGGAGTGTTGAAAGGTTTGACTTATGGGGTGATGAAATACTTTCAGAAATATGATTTGACAGAAAAATATAAAATATCGGAAAAAGGAATTAAGGAAAGCTTAATAAGTTTAATAAATATTAGAATGAATTCACCAGTATTTAGCGGATGTGTAAAAAATAAACTTGCAAATCCTGAAATTATTGAACCAATTACCGATTATATTTCTGAATTATTATTTGAGAGTATAGAAAAAGATAAAGAGTCAACCGAGAAACTGATTAGAAAATTTGAAATATAAGAGAGTTAGTTACTTAGATTTATTAATTTCAATTTTTATTTCTTGTTTCTACTAACAGATATAAAAACAAAAAACACGATGATTAAATCATCGTGTTTTTTTATATAAAATTATTTCTTATTAAAATCTATACGATAAACCAACAATTATTTGGTTTACTCTTGTATCAAATTTAGAAGTATTAGCAGCGCTTCCTGATGCTCTAGTAATTATTTCAGATTCAGTATCAGAAAAACTTCTATCCCAACGAACCTCTAATCCTAGTTTACCTAATTCAATACCTGCACCTATATTTAAACCTACAGTAAATCCATCTACTTCAGTTTCAAAATTATCAATAACAGCACCAACAGTATCAAAATCTAAATCACCATCTAAAATGTATTGAAAAGAAGGACCTGCATGTATATAAGCAATCTTAAATATTTTTTTACCTAATAAAACTGGAATGTCAATTTTTTGAAAATCATAAGAAGCCTTTGTGTTAGAAGCATCATTAGCGGTAAGTTCACTTTTTAAGGCAGTATACACTAATTCAGGACGAATATACAATCCTACAATAGGTAATTTAGCTCTTAACCAGATACCACCATGAAAACCAGTTTTACTTTTTGTTTGATCTTCAAGTATGTCGTTGGTAACATCGTTGATATTTTGAAATGAATCAGAATTATAATTAACCCCAGCTTTAATACCAAAGTCTAATTGCGCTTGTACTAACTGGCTAGCAGCTAAAAATAAGCATAGAGATAAAATTAGTTTTTTCATGGTTTTTTAATATTTACTTAAATTAAAAACGTTTTAATAGTCAATTTATTTTCTTTTAATGACTTTCTTTACAGCTTCAACTACTGCTTCGTCATTAATTTTATATTTTTTCATTAATTCTGCTGGTGTAGCAGACTCTCCAAAACTATCGTTTACAGCAACAAATTCTTGAGGAGTAGGATTGTTTGTAGCTAAGCAACGAGCAACGCTTTCACCTAAACCACCAAATTTATTATGTTCTTCAGCAGTAACAATACATTTAGTTTTAGTAACAGAAGCTAAGATAGCCTCTTCATCTAATGGTTTAATAGTATGAATATTGATAACTTCAGCACTAATACCTTCTTTTTCTAATTGCTCAGCAGCTTGTAATGATTCCCAAACTAAATGACCAGTAGCAACAATAGTTACATCTGTTCCTTCTGTTAATTTTACTGCTTTTCCAATTTCAAATTTATCAGTAGGCATAAATACAGGAACTTTTGGTCTACCAAAACGTAAGTAAACAGGACCATCATATTCTGCAATAGCAATAGTAGCTGCTTTTGTTTGGTTATAATCACAAGTGTTAATAACTGTCATACCAGGTAACATTTTCATTAACCCAATATCTTCTAAGATTTGGTGTGTAGCACCATCTTCACCTAAAGTTAAACCAGCATGAGAAGCACAAACTTTTACATTTTTATTAGAATAAGCTATAGATTGTCTAATTTGATCATATACACGACCTGTTGAAAAGTTAGCGAAGGTTCCTGTAAATGGTATTTTACCACCTATGGTTAAACCAGCAGCGATACCCATCATATTAGCTTCTGCAATTCCTACTTGAAAAAAACGTTCTGGATGATTTTTTTCGAATTCATTCATTTTTAATGAACCTGTTAAATCAGCACATAAAGCAACCACATTAGGGTTTGTTTTCCCTAACTCAGTTAAACCATCACCAAAGCCAGAGCGGGTGTCTTTTTTTTCTGTAAATGTATATTTTTTCATTGTTGTGTTGTAAATTCTGCCCAAAAATAATCTTTTAAGCAAAAAGAAACTATAAATTCATTAATTCTTTATATAATTTATGCACGGGTAAGCCCATAACATTAAAGTAACTACCTTCAATTTTATCAATCCCTATTTTACCAATCCATTCCTGAATTCCATAAGCCCCTGCTTTATCATAAGGTTTATAGTTGGTTATATAAAAATCGATTTCTTCTTTTGTTAGTTTTTTTAAAGAAACATTCGTAATATCATTAATGATTTTCTGAAAGTTTTTACTTTTAATACTAACAGAAGTAATTACTTGATGTTCTTTATTAGATAAACTTTCTAGCATAGTGAAAGCATCGTTGTAATCTTTCGGTTTTCCTAAAGCTTTATTATTTAACCAGACAATAGTATCTGAAGTAATTAATAAATCATTGTCGGTTAATTCTCCATCAAAAGGTTTTGATTTTAGATCAGCTAAAAAATCTGTAATTTCTTCAGCTTTTAAGTCTTCAGGAAATATTTCTTCGATTTCTTTTAAACGTATTTCAAAATTTAATTCTAAATCTTTAAAAAATTGTTGACGTCTAGGAGAACCAGAAGCAAGTATAATATTAAATTTAGATAGTTTTTGTGTTAGCATTTATCCAAAATTCTTTTTAATACGTGCTAAATCACGTTTATTATCTCGGTCTTTCATTGTTTCACGCTTATCATGCGTTTTTTTACCTTTAGCTAAAGCAACTTCTAACTTAGCCCAACCATTTTCATTTAAGAATAATCGTAAAGGAACAATTGTATTTCCTTTAGCTTCGACTTCTCTAGCTAATTTCTTTAACTCTTGTTTATTTAATAACAGTCTTCTTTCACTTTTAGGATTGTGATTGTAATGATTACCAAAGGCATATTCTTCAATATACATGTTGATAACAAACAGTTCTCCACGATCATTAAATTCACAAAAACTCTCTGTTATTCTCGCTTTACTTTGACGTATAGATTTTATTTCGGTACCTGTTAATTGTATACCTGCGGTATATTTATCTATTATTTCGTACTCAAAACGAGCTTTTTTGTTTTTTATGTTAATTTTTTTCTGCATAAAATCTTCAACAATTTAAAGCAAAGATACATTATTGAGTTTGTATAAAAAGTGTTGGTTTCAGAATTATTGTGCTAGTCTTTTACAATAATAAAAACAAAGTTTTACAATTATTTATAACGTATCTGAAAAAGTTATTTTATAATCCAATTTAGGTTCAGAAGAAATTAGGTATTGTGTATCAATTACAATGGAACTTTTTAAATTTTCTGGAATATCTTTAATGAATATAGGAGTTGTTAGTCCACTATCATTTATATTAATTTTTTCGTCCTTATACACTTGAACCTCTGTAATCATTAATAAATGATTAAATCCTTTTAGTTTTTCATTATCGATTACAATTTGTTTTTTTTCAAAAGAAAATTTTTCAATAGCTTGTTTTTTTACTTGATTTAAAGGAAAAATAGCTTCTTTACTTACTTCAAATACAGTTTTTTCTTTATAAAAACGTTTTTCTTTAAGTTCTTCTATTGAAACTCCAGCCTTATTAAGTCCAATAGAAAGTTCAATTTTTTCTGGTATAAATATGACTTCATTTTTTACCTGATTCATTAAATTTAAAAAAATAGGGACTTGCTGTTCTTTAACCAATGCATTTTGCATTGTTTCACTTATAATAATATCAGGTTCATTATTGGAATCTATGCAATATTTAGTAGCATCTTCATTAACTATAGTAATATCATAATCTTCTAAACCTAATTTTAAAATTAGTTTTTGTAGCATTTGAAAACTAAAAGGGTTTATTTCTAAAAAAGTATACTTTATATCTTCTTTAGAGTATCTAAATATAAAAGGTAAAATAAGAGTAGCATAAGGACCTGTACCCGCATATAAAATATGTAACGGTTTTTGTGAACTCATCTTTTCTTTAATAGCTTTATCTATTCCTCTAATAAACTGCCTTGTTCTTAATAAATCATCTAAACAAAGTGCTGCCCAAAAGGTACCTAAAGCCTTACCATTATCAAAATGAATATCATCTCTACCTTTTTCAATATCCATATTTTGATTGCTAATCTGCTCTAAAATATCTTTATATTTTTTAGAAGCATCTGATAGTTTTAAGAAATCAAGGTTGTTTTCAAAATATTCTGAAGTAGCGTTAATTATTTCTTTCTGTAAATTCATAATTGAGGTTTTATAAAAAGTGTTGGTTTTAAACTTTTGGTTTTTAAAATGATAATTATGATATGATTAATTAAATTAAAAACCGATAGCTTTATCATCTCCACGATGATCTGCACCACCTTCTAATTTTCCGTTAGGTAATACTAGAATAGCATCTACTTTACCAATAACAGTAGAGTTAGTTTCGTCTAATATATATCCTATTTGTTTTAGTTTGGCTCTCACACCTTTTGAAAAACCATTAGGTTCCATTTTAATATCATCAGGTAACCATTGATGATGAAAACGAGGTTGATTTACGGCTTCTTGCATTCCCATTTTATATTCATGAACATTTAAAATAGTTTGTAGTACAGAAGTAATAATTGTTGATCCGCCAGGAGTACCTACTACCATAAATAGTTTATTGTCTTTTTCAACAATAGTTGGAGTCATAGAACTTAACATTCTTTTTTCAGGTTCTATTTTATTTGCTTCAGCACCAATAAGTCCAAACATATTTGGAACACCAGGTTTACTACTAAAATCATCCATTTCATTATTTAAAAAGAAACCTAATTCAGAAGCATATAGTTTAGAACCATAAGCAGCATTTAGTGTAGTTGTTACAGAAACAGCATTACCAAATTGATCTACGATAGAGTAGTGGGTAGTTTCTGTACTTTCTGAAAAATTAACAGTACCATGTGATATAGCTGTTGATGAGGTAGGTATTTCAAATGAAAAATTTGACATTCTTTCTGTAGCATATTCTTCACTAATCAATTTTTTGATAGGAATCTTTATAAAATCAGGATCTCCTAAAAAATGACTTCTATCGGCATATGCTCTTCTTTCTGCTTCTGTAATAGTTTGAATTGTTTTTACAGAATTATGCCCATAAATATCTATTTCATAAGGTTCAATAGCTTTCATTATTTGGGCTAAACAAATACCACCACTAGATGGAGGAGCCATAGATATAATTTTTAAATCATCGTATTTAAAGGTAATAGGAGTTCTCCATTTCGCTTTATAATTAGCAAGATCTTCTTCTGTAATAATCCCCCCGTTTTGTTGAATAAATTGCACTAATTTTTTAGCAGTTTCACCTTTATAAAATTCATCATGTCCATTTTGTTGAATCTTAATAAGTGTTTCTGCAAGCGCATTGTACTTTATGGTATCTCCTTTTTTCCATGCTTTATCAAATAGAATAGGATTTTTGTTTACTTTTAAAAAGTTTGGTTGATGTTTTTTTATCCTTTTTTCTTGTTTTTCGGTAACTATCACCCCTTTTTTAGCTAAATCTATTACTGGTTGTATAATATCTTCAATAGCTAATGAACCAAATTTTTTATGAGCTTCAAAAACTCCAGCAACAGTTCCCGGAACACCAACTGCCATAGCACCTAATATACTTTTTCCTTCAATAACATTACCAATAGAGTCTAAATACATATTATGTGTAGACGCTAATGGAGCTTTTTCTCTATAATCGAGGGCGCCAATTTCTCCGCTTTTTTTTCTGTAGACCATAAATCCACCACCACCAAGATTACCAGCATAGGGATAAGCAACAGCTAAAGCCAATTCTGTTGCTACCATAGCATCAAAAGCATTCCCTCCTTTTTGTAAAATAGCGACACCAATCTTAGAAGCCTCTTTGCGCGCAGAAACCACCATTGCTTTTTCGCTGATAACACCAATTTCAGGGGCTTTTGTTTTACAGTTTATAAAAAAAAATAAAGAAAAGAGTAGTAGGATATATATTCTCATAATTTAGGAATCTCTAATTGAATAAAATTATTAATATCAATAATAAAACTATTAAAATCTTTTTCTAGGTCATTATAATGTAATTGTAAATCTTCAATGGCTAAATTCATTTGAGACCTACCTTTAGTACGTCTATTCATACCATTTAATACATCCTTCATTCCGCTTATAAATTGATAGTTGTATAACCAATCATATTGTTTCATGTAAGGAAGAATATCTTTCGTTTTTTCTGGCAAAATAGCAATGTTATCGTATAGTACTTTATACACATTTTGAGAAAAAATAGCTAGTGGGGTTTGTGAATAATTATTCCAGTTTTTAGCTAAAAAGTGATCATAAAAAATATCTATAATTACTCCGTCATAATGACCATAACGCTCATGTAATCGACGTTTACTAATTCGAACGGTTTCATGAGCGTCGGTAAACGTATCTATCTTTCGGTGTAATTGAATACCTTTCTGAATGTCGCTAGGTAAATGATTGAATTTATTTCCTCTTACATGGTCAGCAATAAAATTACCAATCATAATTTCTGTATTATTAGGAGACAAGTATAAATGGGCTAAAAAATTCATGACTATAAATGTAAACAAAAAAGTAGCATTAAAATTTTAGATTCTTATTTTACTTAATAGAAAATGACTTTTTAGAGAGATTAATTTACTTTTTTATAAAATTATTAAAATCAATTATTGTGATACTAATTGCATTTGAGGTGTAAAATGTGGTTTCTGTGTTTGATTAATAGTATTAAGTTGAAGAAAGTTTATTATTTATTCAGGTTTATTATATTTAATCAACCCAAAAATCTGGAGCTACGGGATTTCCATGTCTAGAACAATCTCCACATTCTTTTCCTATTAAAATATAAGGGAAACTAGTAGAAACAGGAGGGAGATCAAAGAAAATATAACCACTTTCTAATAGTTTTAGAAGAGGTGAATTTCCATCTTGATCTACTATAATAGGAGTAGGTCGATCATTACAAAAAGCACGAGTTACATAATTCGTATAATTAGTTTCAGTTATATCTTCGCGATTGATAAAAAACCTCTTTGTATTAACAGAAGAAACTTCAAAAAAACCATCTACTTTATTTTCAATAGGATTTGTTTCTGATTTAATATTACTAGGTATGTTTCCTAATTGAACTTGAGAAAATACATTATCAGGATCAGAGAACTTACTTAATAACTCATAATAATCATGTGTTTTTTTATTGATGACATACTGTTTTAAAAGAATACTATATCGTACTCCAACAACATAACTATCTAAAGGAATAGTTCTAATAGGAAAACCAATAACACGATCTTCAGATAATGATTTTGTTTCAGTAATAAGAAACTTTTTAGATTTTTGATTTCCATAACAAAAGCCTACGCCATCTTCATTAGGATCTTTTTGAATCAATTTAAATTCATAAGGAGGTTTTGCTGATTCAATTATAATTTTTCGAGTAGTCCAAAAAGGAATTTTAATTTTATAAGTTTCATCATATTCATATCTGTAATATTGGCCCTCATTACCTGAAAGAGCACTATTAGCTTTAATTACTAATTCAAGGATATCTAAATCATTTAATTCAACATTGAAACTGAGATCTTTTATTTCAGAACTTAAAGGTAATTTTTCAGGAGTAGAATTATATTTCATGCCTCCTATAGTTTCAATATTTAAAGTATATGATTTTAAAGGTTGTGCAGCAAATGGAGAAGTAGAAGTATAAATTCCATTTTCTGTTTCTTGAAAATTATAGGTAACTCCTGCATCATCAATAATTGTTACAATAGCTTTTTTTACGGGAATAGTTTTTGTAGAATCTATAGGAATAGTTTGAAATAGTTTTACAGAATGACTTTTTATTTCATTAGTTAATATTGCTTTAACAACTATGTTTTCTGTAAATGTATTGTTATCAATCTCAAAAGGTTCTATACAACTTTTAGTTAATAATAAAAATATAAAAAGTAAGAAAAGTAATATATATTTTTTCATGTTGTTTTAAAATTACAGACAGTTATAGGAATTGAGTATTTTTTGTTTATAACATTATTTATATTTTTGAATCACTTAACAGAAAACGTTTGTTTTAGATGGATTAATTTTCCTTTTTTAGAGAATCCTTGAAAATCAATTTCGAAATCACCAGTTACATTTGAAGTATAAAATGTAATTTTTTTTTGAGTTGTATTTATATTAGGATTCCAATATAAAAGAGTTCTAAAATCGGGTATTCTTTTATTTTCTTTATCGTGTCTTTGAAAGAAGTATTTTTTTTGAGGTTGTACTTCTGTTATTTTAAATTCTTTTACTTTTTTATAATCAGGAAAATAATCCTTTTTAAAAGTTTCTATGTAAATAATTCCTTTATACATAGAGTAACCATAAAAATATTTATCGTTAATTATTGAAATTGTATTAATTTTTCTAGAATCAAAGTCAATAAAGTTGTTAAGATTATTTATAATATGACCATCTACAATAAGTAATGAAGGTATATTACTAACATTACCAGTTTCAATTGAATTTGTTGTTTGAATAGAAATTTGATACTGATTATTTTTTTTAGAGATGTTTACTTTTTCGATTATCTCAATTAAAGTTTCTTTTAGAGTTTTAAACCTTTTATAGTCATCTAATTTATAGGTCTTTTTTTTATTTTCTAATAAAAAATATTTGATTTTAGAAGTTAACAAACTATCTTTTTTAACAGAATAATAAGCATTTTCTATTTGTGAATATAAAATCCTGTCTTCTATATCATTTATTATTTTCTGATTAAGATTAATAGTAGGGTAGTTGAAGTCCTTTTTTTCAAAATTTTTATTTTTTATTAGTTTTATTTCATAATTAGAGAGGTTGGGTTCAAGAACTTGAATATAAATTTTACTGTTGTTTAAATTTTTTATATTAAAATAAAATTCACCAGAGTTGTTTGTTGTTGCTATTAAAGGTAAATGATTACTGTTGATAGATAAAGCTATTCTTAAACCAGAAATATTACCAGAATTTTTGGCTTTTATTTTTCCATGAATTAGAGAGCCTCTAAGTTCGGGTAAATGGAAAATCTTTTTAGGAGTCTTATTTTTTAATTCAAAATTCGGAACGTCTTTATTTAAAGGGAGATAAAAGTTTTCTTTCCGTTTAACAGAAATAGAAAAATTACCTTGATGTTTAGAACTAATTTTTTCAATGTTTAAAGTAATTTTTTCTCTTTTTTTATAAGTAGATTTATTTAAAAGTAAACCATCCTTATTTAAAGGGTTCAAAATTGGAGATGTTTTTTCTGAAGTAATTTTACTTGTTAATTTATAAGAAGAAGGATTTATTATAAAAATATTTTTCTCGAAATAATTTTTATAGTTTTTCATCCATTGTGTGTAGCATATTAATTTATAAACTCCCGTTTTTATAGCTGTATTAATAAAAAAATCACCAGAGCCACCACCATCTTTTAATTTTATTTTTTGTTTAATAATAGTTTTATTTTCAGAAGACCTTAATTCAAGGTAAGCGATTTTACTATAAGGAGAAAACTCACCTGTATTATCTAAACAATACGCTTTATAGTATAACGTTTCTCCAGTAAGTAAAAACTCATTATTATAATGCAGATGTATTTGTTCTCTAGGGAGTTTTTCTATATTCTCAGAGATTAATGTATAGTTTGATTGAGAAATGACTTTTATACAAAGGAATATTATTATGATAAATATTATTTTTTTCATTGTTTTACAATATTTTAATCGATCCAAAAATCAGGAGCAATAGGGTTTCCATGTCTAGAACAATCTCCACATTCCTTTCCTATTAATAAATATGGATGGGTTGGAGGAGGAGGGTTAATATTAACTGGGTTGAAGTAAATATATCCGTTTTCTAAATGCTCTAAGAGAGGTGATTTACCAAATTCGTTAACAATAAATGGATTTGGCTGATCATTATTACAAACAGAAGGTATGACATAATTAGTGTAGTTGGTTTCTGTTATATCTTCACGATTAATGAAAAATCTTTTTGTAGTAACAGAAGAGACTTCAAAAAAACCATCTATTTTGTGTTCTGAAACGTTAGTTTCTAGTTTAATGTTATTGGGTATATTTCCTAATTGTACTTGAGAAAATATATTTTCTGAATCAGAAAACTTATGTAACAGTTCGTAATAATCATATGTTTTTTTATTGATAACATATTGCTTTAAAAAGAGACTATATCGTACTCCTATAATATAACTATCTAGAGGAATAAATCGAATAGGGAAATTAGAAACACGATCTTCAGATAATGATTTTGTTTCTGTGATTAAAATTGTCTTAGATTTTTGATTTCCATAGCAAAATCCTTTTCCGTAAATACTTGGATCTTTTAAAACTGTTTCAAATTTAAAAGGATTATCTGATACCATTATAATTTTTCTAGGGTTCCAGTATCTTGCTTTAATTTTAAAAGTTTCATCATATTCATATCTGTAAAATTGGCCTTCATTGTTTGAAAGAATGCTATTAGCTTTAATAACTACTTCAGGTACATCTGCATCATTAAGTTCTATATTAAAACTGAGGTCATCTATTTCTGATTTTAAAGGTAATTTTTCTGGTGTCGATTTATACTTTAAGCCTTCTATAGTTTCAATATTTAAAGTGTATGACCTTAGAGGTTGAGCAGCAAATGAAGAAGTAGAGATATAAACACCATCTTCGATTTCTTGAAAGCTATAAATATTTCCTGTGTTATCAATAATTGATATTCTAGCATTTTTTACTGGAATAGTTTTTGTAGAATCGATCGGAATAGTTTGAAATAATTTTACAGAATGATTTTTTATTTCATCAGTTAATATTGCTTTAACGACCAGATTTTCTTTAAAAGCAATAGTATCAATTTCAAAAGGTTCTATACAGCTGTTCACTAGCAATATGAGTATAGATAAAAAGAAAAATAAAGTGTTTTTTTTCATCGTGATTAAAATTTGAAATTATAAGTTATTGTAGGAATAGGAACAGAAAAAATAGAGCTTTTAAAACTTTTTACATTTCCATTTACACTTTCAAAGAAAACGGAGTAAGGATTGTTTCTTCCTAAAACGTTATAAATTGAAATATTCCAAAAACTATGAGCAAACTTTTTAATTTTATGGTTTCCTTCAATATTTAACCCAATATCCATTCTGTAATAATCTGGTATTCTAAATTGGTTTCGGTTACTATAAGTTAAAACTTCAATATCATCAATAATATATTTTCCTGTAGGATATGTAATTGGTTTTCCGGTTTGGTAAGTGAAATTTGCTGAAAGGCTATATCTTTCGGTAAATTTGTAATTAAAAACAGCGTTAAAATCGTGAGGAATATCATAGTTGGTAGGAAAGAAGAGTCCATTATTAACTCTTTCCTCCTCAAATTTACTATTTAACTGAATAAGAGATCTAGAATAACTATATCCCATCCATCCATTTAAACGACCTTTCTTTTTCTTAAGGAGAAACTCTACTCCATAGGACTTTCCGTTCCCTTGTATAACTTCAGTTTCAATATTTTCATTTAACAATAAATTTGCTCCAACTTTATAATCTAATAAATTTTTATACCTTTTGTAATAACCTTCTAAACTCAATTCGTATTTATTACCATCAATATTTTTGAAAAGGCCAAGTGATAATTGTGTTCCTTCTTGAGGTTTTATATTTGAATCTGAAAGCCTCCAAGTATCTATTGGAGTAGCAGTATTATTATTATTTAAGCGATGTATATATTGAAAAGACTTATTATAACTAGCTTTTAAAGATAGATTTTGATCAAATGAATATCTACCAGATAATCGATAACTTAAACCATGATATGTTTTAAATACTTCGTTATTATCATATTCAATAGTATTTAATAAAGTAGTTTCGTCTTTTATAGAATTTGTTTGGTAAAATCTTTGTGAAGAAGAGCCTAAACCAAGGTATTGATTAAATCGTAAGCCTAAATTTATATTTAATTTTTTATTTAAAGTTATTTCGTCAGAAATAAATAAACCATTTTCAAGTGCCCTTTCTTTTTCTATTGTTAAAGGAGTAAAACTAGAAGCATCATTGTTAGGAAGTATTGCTCCAGGGTTAATATTGTATAACTTTGATTCTAAGCCATAATTGAATTTGTGTTTTTTAGAATAATCATATAGCATTTTTAATTTTAACCCAGTTTCATTTATTTGATATTTGAGGTTAAATCCGTTATTAGTACCACTATTTTCATAATCTATATCAAATGTGTAATTACTATTAGATAAAATAATATTAGCCCTATTTTTATCATTAAATTGATGTTTCCAGTTTAATGAAACCATTCTATTTCCATATTTATTAATAGTATCTGAAGAAATTTGATAGCTATCTTCACTATAATATCCTGTTACTTTTAATGAATTTTTATCATTAAAAGTATGTCGGTATTTAGCAATAAAATCAAAAAAAGAGACATTACTGTTATTTAATTTTTCTTCATTTATGATATCTAACATCCAATCAGAGTAAGTACTTCTAGCTCCTAGAATAAGTCCAGACTTTTCTTTAACAATAGGAATGTCAACACTAATATTTCCAGTAATGGGCCCAATAGAAGCTTCTCCAGAAAATTTCTTTGTATTTGGATTATTAGTGCTAATGTCAAAAACAGAAGATAATCTCCCTCCAAATTCTGAAGGAATATTACCAGTGTATATTTTTAAATTATTTGTTGTGAATGGGTTAACCGCTGAAAACAATCCTAAAAAATGAGTTGGATTATAAATAACGCCATTATCAAGTAAAAATAAATTTTGATCTACTTTACCACCTCTTACATTTACTCCTTCTGAACCTTCTCCTGCAGATTTAATTGAAGGTAATGTAGTTGCCACTTTTAAAATATCTCTTTCTCCTAAGATTGTAGGAATTGTTTTTATTTCTTGTACCTTAATTTGATTAATACCAGCTATAGTTTGCCGTATATTTCTACTCTTGTTAGCATCAATAACAACTTCATCTAATTTTTCCGATTTTTCATTTATAAAAAAGTTTAAATTTCCATTATTATAAATGATTATTTTTTTTGTTAGTTTTTCGAAGCCCACAAAAGTAGTTTCTAAATTATTTTCCCCGTAAGGCAGTTTTAATTTATAAACACCTTTATTATTTGAAGTAGCATAAATGTTTTTATTTTTTTCAAAAATGGTAACACCTTCAATAGGTTCTCCAGTATTTCCATTTTTTACAACGCCAAATAGATTATATAGTTGTTGTTTTTCTTTTTTCTCTTTCCCAATTTTTATAATACCATTTGAGAAGTTTGATTTTGAATCTACAAAAATAGGAACATTTGTATGTTCTTTATCAATTGTTTCTTTATCAATTGTTTCTTTATCAATTGTTTCTTTATCAATTGTTTCTTTATCAATTGTTTCTTTATCAATTGTTTCTTTATCAATTGTTTCTTTATCAATT